>NZ_JBFUIU010000100.1:0-17854 GCF_056401695.1 Variovorax sp. P4_D9 | reverse complement strand
ACGCATCGCCAACGGCATCCTGAAGGCGACGAAGCTGAAGATACGGCATGTGCCAGGCACTGGCGGGCCGGCTTCGTTCGACCTGATCGGAACCATTGGCTCCTTCCGTTCAGCCGCCGATTTCCGGGTCAAGGGACAGCCTGTAAACGCCGCGAGCCCGGGCGTGGACTTCAGCAACGGCACTGCGGCCAATCTCGGCAACGGCGTCAAGGTGCATGTCCATGGCACACGAGTCCTGAACGGCGTGCTAACTGCCGACAGCGTCGAGTTCCAATAGTGGGTGAATCTGAGGACCAATCACCGCCGCTGCTGTATGGACGCCTAGTTCGGCCAGACTATGCCGTGTCAATGCCCAGCGGATGCCGCCGCACGTTCAGGCCCATGCTGGCCTAGTCGTCTGCGACCTCCGAACCTTCTGTGGGCTGTGCAAAAAGGCAAACGGATCTTCGATTGTCCGCGCTCTCCGAAGCATCTCGGTAGGCTGCGTGTCGACCCGACACCTTCCCGTAAAGCGTCCGGACGCCGACCAGCCAGCGTCAGCATCAGTCACCTCAGGTCGTGGGAATCCAGTGCGGCGTTCTTGTGGCTGCACTTGGCCAACGAGCTCCCTGACTTCCACCGCACTTGAACCAGAGCCGGCGGGTTCGTGATCGCGCGGGACAGCGCGACCGCCCGGCGCCGGTCGAGAACGCCCAGATGGAAAGCCACAATTGTCGGGCCGCATCTCACCAATGCCTCTCAACGTTAGAACGATTGTTGTGTCGGTGGCCTGTCGCATGGTATCGATGGTGTCGAGATCGGGCACCTTCTTGAACAACTCCGCCTCGGAGTCGCCGCTTGGCTGGGCGAGGCCGGCAGCCGTGATCTGCAGATGGAAGTGGCCGAACTTGCCGTCGGCGTGCGTATGCCGCCCCTTCACGAACAACGCACTGGCCTGCAGTTCCTTCACCGCGGGGTTCAGGCCGGCAACTGCATCTCGCGGGATGCGGATTGTCAGGTTTGAGCGCAGGTGGGCCATCAGGTTGGCGCCAATTCGACCCACGCCGGGCAGTCCAGGTAGTGAGCCGAGCGCTATGCGGGCGCTCTCGATGGTGCCGAGTGCAACGACCACCACAGCCTCCTCAGGCACGGGAACCGGGCCCGCGCTGGTTTCGATCGCGACCACGCGCCGCACGGGCCCGCTCCCATCGGTGATCAGGCGAATCACATGGCAATTGGGCACCACCATTGCTTCGTTTCATGACGGCCTCACGCCTTTTCCGCACCGCTGGCCGCGAGGCGCGCGGCAACCTTCTCCCACTGGATGTTCCGGAAGAAGGCGTCGATGTACTTCGCCGCCGCCGCGCCAAAGTCCATCTGGTAGGAGTGCTCGTACATGTCCATCACCAGGATTGGCGTGGTGGCCGCGGGTGCATGCGCGTGGTCGGCCATCCAATAGTTCTCGAGTTGTCGCGTGTGCTGATTGAAGCCCAAGACCACCCATCCCGAACCACCTCCGAGGCCGGCGCCGACGCGGCGGAATTCAGTTTCCCACGCGTCGAAGCTGCCGAAGGCCTTTGCGATTGCCTGGCGCTCAGGGGCGCCCGCGCTGCCATTTCCGCCGAGGTTGTCGAAATAGTCTTCGTGCAACACGACGGAGCCCGTGCGCAGCAGATGCTCGCGCTTGAGGTCGTTGTAGACGTAGGGAGGTAGGTCCTTGTCGGCCAGCGCTTCGCCCAGGCGCTTCTTCACCACCGCCAAGGCCTTCACGGAGCCACCGTAGTTGTTTTCCCAGTGGGAGCGGATGAGCCGCTCCGACAGATTGCTCAGCTTGGCGGGATCGAAAGGCAAGGGCTTCAAGGTGTCGCTGGCTTGAAAGGCTGGTGCGGTGCTCATGGTGGTCTCCTTCGAAGGGGCGATTTCAGCGACGACGCCGGTCGGCAGGGCAAAGGCTCCGGCGCCTGCCGCGGCCGTTGTGACGAAATCTCGGCGTGTGGGTTTCGACTCACGATTCATCTGGCTCTCCGTTCGAGCGATGCGCTCGGTGGATTGGCGGTCACGTGCGTGTTGGGCGGGCGCGACCTGCACCAGGCGTACAGCGCGTCGTACATCACGAGACCGTGCCGCAGCATCTCGTGATCGTGTCAACGGATTCACCGCGAGGCCAACCAGCGCGGCGGCCAGCACGATGTCAGGCTCGGGAAGCGGTCATCTGGCTCGTCCTCCTCAAGCCTTGGCCTCGCGTTCGAAATGTGCGTACAGCGAATCCAGCACACCACCGATCTCTGCGAGGAGAGCGTCATCGTCAGGCAGGCGCTCGCGGGCGCCGGCAAGCACGGCTTCGAACCCTGCGCCTTCCGCCACTGGGCCGGAGCCCATGTCCAGCGAACGCACCATTGCGCCCATCCGGATCAGGGCGGGGTTCTCGTCGAGCCCGAAGCTCGCCATCAAGGTTTCGAAGGTGACCCGTTCTCCGACGTGGGTGAAGGCGGCGCCATCGAAGTCAAAACCGAGCGCCTTGCGCGGGCAGTCGCTCGTCTTGGCCAGCCACTGGAAGCGCGCGCCGGGATCGATGAAGCGGCGAATCAGCCAGGCACTGGCGACTCGATCGACCCAGAGCCGCCGTCGTGTGGCCCACAGACGACCTTGGTAGTCGGCGATGCTCAGGCGCGGAATCTGGCCTTGGATTTCATGTGGTTCGTCCGGCGTCAGCACGCCGTCGATGCGTTGGTTGAAGTCCACCCACGCGGCTTCGGCTTCGAGACTCGCCTCGCCGGGGAAGAAATCCGTGGCAACGAGTGCTTCATAGTCACGGCGCAGCTTCTTTTGCAGTCGCGTCAATTCGGCGACGCCGAGCGAGGGCAAGGTGGCCGCGGCTTCCTTCCAGGCCCTCACGAGCGCCGCGTAGTCGGCGCTCCGGTCGAAGAGTTGGGGGTAGGCGCCTGCGTCTGCCGCGCTGGCCGGCGTGGTCACCAATAGCCACGCGCTGCCTCCCTCGCGCACGCATTCATCGGCAAGTTCCTGCAGCGCATCTCTATGCAATTCGCTATCGGGCAGCAGGTAGGCGCCATCCCGCAGCGCTGCGCATCCCATCGCCTTGAGCGCTCTCCAGATCCGCATGCGCGCCGTCGCGCCCTGCGTGGGCAGGGAGACGACCAGCAATAACCATTTGACGGTATCGGGGGACGCGTCGGAAGAAGGCATGTAGTGAAGAATACATTATTGTCGTGATATCTACAAAATGCATGACCCTCATACCGGAGAATCTATGAGTTCAGGCCCCTTGTCCCGGCCGCGTCGCGGATTTGCACGCTTGCTGCCGTCCGGGGTCGACGCCAGTGCGGTTCCCCTATTGGCCGCCAGGGCGCTGCGCGCCTTCGGTGACGGCTACATGGCGGTGCTACTGCCGGCCTATCTGCTCTCGATCGGACTCGGTACCCTGGAGGTCGGCATCGTGAGCACCGCGACGATGCTCGGGTCCGCGGCAGCCACGCTCGCAGTCGGCGCGTGGGGGTACCGCTTCGCCGGCGGGAAACTGTTGCGCGGCGCAGCCATGTTGATGGCCGCCACGGGTCTGGGGTTCGCAAGCCTGTCGTCGTTCTGGCCCTTGTTGATCGTCGCGCTCGTTGGCACGCTCAACCCGAGTTCGGGCGACGTCAGTGTCTTTCTGCCGCTGGAGCATGCCCGCCTGGCCGGGGCGGCGCAAGGCCATGCGCGAACCGAGCTGTTCGCGCGCTACAGCCTGGTTGGCGCACTGTGCGCAGCGCTGGGGGCACTGGCGGCTGCCGTGCCCGACTGGCTGGTTCGGCACACCGGGCTCGCGCGCCTGGATGCGCTCCGCGGCATGTTTCTGGTCTACGCAGCCATCGGTCTGGCCGTCTTCTGGCTCTATCGAACTCTGCCGGCGCACGAGGGTGCGAGCAGTGCCTCCGACGCACCCGATACTCCCGTCGCTCCGGCACCGCTGAATGCATCGCGCGGTGTCGTCGTGCGATTGGCGGCTCTCTTCAGCGTCGACGCCTTCGCCGGCGGGCTGACGGTCAACGCGTTGATGTCGTTGTGGCTGCTGGAGCGCTTCGGCCTCTCGTTGGCGCAGGCCGGGGTGTTTTTCTTCTGGACCGGTTTGCTCGGCGCTGCATCCCAGTTGGCTGCGCCGCTGGTGGCCAAACGCATCGGGCTGCTGAACACCATGGTCTTCACGCACCTGCCGGCGAATGTCTGCCTGGTGCTGGCTGCCTTGGCGCCCAGCCTGCCGGTCGCCCTGGGATTGCTCATGGTCCGCAGCGCCCTGTCGTCGATGGACGTGCCCACGCGCACCGCCTACGTCATGGCCGTCGTCACGCCCGCGGAGCGCAGCGCCGCTGCGAGCTTCACGGCTGTGCCGCGCAGCCTGGCGGCAGCCATCAGCCCGACGCTGAGCGGAGCGATGTTCGCCGCTGGGTGGATCTCGATGCCGCTGATCGCATGCGGCCTGCTCAAGATCACCTACGACCTGACGCTATGGCGTGCCATGCGGCGCAGTCGGGTCGAGGGGCTGTAGGCGCTGCTCATGCGTTGTCAGCTGGTACCCGGCAGCCCTGCGAGCTGGCGGTGATGATGCGCCGAGGCATCAGTCAATCACCTCGAGTGATCCACCGATGCTGATAATCTTTGATGATGACCAGGCGTCCATTTTTGCACATGCCCGCGCGTCGGTTTCCTGGCGTTGATCGCAGCGACCTTGTTCGGCATCAGCACGCCGCTGGTTTAGCTCGCCGGCAGCGGGCTTGGGCCCTTCACCACCGCAGCATTGCTCTATGCCGGCGCGGAGCCGATTGGTGCGCTGCTGCGCCAGCCGGGTGAGCGCGAGGCGGCGCTGCGTCGCTCAGACTTCGCGCGCGCTGCCTGTATGGCCCTGTTCGGCGCCGCCATCGGTCGGTGGCGCTTGCCGGGGCCTGTAGCACACCAGCGGCACCAGCGCGTCCCTGATACTGACGTTGGAAGCGCTGTTCACGTCGCTTCTGGCCCGGATTTCTCTATCGCGAGGTGATGGATTGGCCGGGTTTGGACGGCCATGTTGCTCGCAGGCGGCATCGTCCTTGTCCTGGATCGCGGCCTGACCGGCGGCGTGGAGCTCCTGGGCTGGCCTTATCGCGGTGCTGGCAGCGACATCGGCCTGGGGGGTAGACAACACCTTGTCCCGCGCTTTGGCTGAGCGCGATCCCGGCCAGGTTGTTCTCGAAAAGGCTGCGCTTGGCGTGTTTACAACGGCCGCCCTTGCAGTCGCCTTCGGAGAGACGCTACCGGGACTGGGCGCAGCCATTTCGTTACTTGCCATAGGCATGAGCGGCTACGGGCTGAGTTTGCGGCTCTATCTTCTCGCTCAGCGTGCGTTCGGCGTCGCGCGTACCGGCTCCGTGTTTGCTTTTGTGCGAGCATGAGCCGCTGGAGCACGAACACGCTCATCACCACGACGATGGACACCATGACCATGTCCACAATCCGATGCCCACGGGCGAGCACAGTCACAGGCATCTGCATGAGCCGTTGCGGCACGTCCATCCCCATGTGCCAGATGCGCATCACGGCCATCGGCACTAGCCGCTGCTTTGGTGCATGCTGAATGACCTGGAAGCAGCAAGGAGAAGCACCATGCAAGCTTGGAATCAGATACCGCCGGAAGGCCATCGTAGATTGGCGCGAGGCGCCATGCGAGGCATGGTCGTGCTGCTGGTATTGGTTGGCGCTGCGGTTCTGGGCTGGGCAGCAATGCAACTCTACGTGATGGTTGTGACGGCCGATTGAGGCGATCGCCGGAATCGCGCGACGCTTCAATGACACCAGTCCGACGGTCATCGCGATCCGAGTTGCGTTTTCGGCGAATTCCGCGCGTTCCAGCGTCTCGACCGCATGCCGATAGAAGAGAGCTCCCGTGTCTGTCATGCTCCGGCTGCGCGAGGTCCGGTTGACGAGCCGGACGCTGAGCGATGTCTCCCGCTGCCGGAGACGGTGGCTCACCGTCGACTTCGGCACGTCCAGATGACGGCTGGCGGCGGTGAGCCCTCCGCACTCCACGATGCGGACGAAATAGCGGAAGTCGTTGAGATCAAGCACCGGCCAGCAGGGCGCCGGCGCCTGGCACCACCGGCTCCAGACCCAGGTGATCGAGCATGCGGCGCACTGTGCACACGGCGGTCGAAACGGTGCGGATGCCCAGCATATCTTCGATGCGTTGCACCGCCGGCAGCGAGGGCATCTGCACGCAGGCCGAAGCAACGACCACGTCGGCTCCGCGGGTGTCGAGCCGCTTCACGTCGTCGAGCAACAGCATCGGGTCGCGCAGTCCGACCTCGAGGTTGTCCGGGATCTCGAAGCAGAGTGAGTCGATGACCTGGATGTCTTCATTCTCGATGTACTGGACCACCAAGTTGGTCAGCGGCCGCATGTAGGGCGCCATGAGGGAGATCCTTTTCGCCCCCATCATCTTCAGCCCTTCGACCAGCGCGCCGGCCGAGGTCATCACTGGTGCGAGCGACTGATTGGCGCGCGCCACCGCCGTCAGCTCGCTTTCGGTCTCTCGGTGGTAGCCCGGCCCCATCGCCATGATTGCGACGAGACATGCGGTGCTCATCACATCCACCCGCGCGTCGGCCAGCTCGGCCGCGCAGCGCAGGCTCTCCTTATTCATCGCTTCGAGTTCTTCCTTCGTCACCTTGTGCATGCGCATGCGGCTCGAATGGAAAGTGAAGCGCTCGGGGCRAATTGCCTCGCGTGCCCGCAGCATCGCGGGCACCTCGGTTTCCATCGTGGTGTTGGAGCTGGGCACGATCTGCCCGATCCGGAAACTGCGGCTCGTCATGGGGGTTCCTCTCAATCCAGTGAAATGCTGGCGCGCTTGACGATGTCGGCGAAGCGACGGGTGTCGGCAGCGGTGACGCGCGTGATCTCGGCGGGTGGTGCGCTCCAGGGCTCGAAACCGAAGCCTGCGAGACGCGCGCGCACCTCCGKCTCGGCCAGCGTCTTGGCCACGCTCGCGTTGATGCGGTCGATCACCTGCCCGGGCGTTCCCTTGGGCGCGTAGAGTGCGACCCAAGTGCGCAGCTCGAAGCCGGCCGGGCCGCCAGCCTCGGCGACGGTCGGTACGTCTTCGTAGCCGGCCAGGCGCTTCGGGCCGGCATAGGCCAGCAGCCTGACCTTCCTGGCGCGGTAGAGCGGGTCCACGGTCGCGGCGGTGCCGAAGGCCCAGTCGACTTCGCCGGTCGCGACCGCCGTGTACAGCTGCGGCAACTCCTTGAAGGGCACGTGCATCATCTGCATGCCGGTAGCGCCTTCGAGCTGGGCCGTGCCCACATGGGCCACGCTGCCGATGCCCCAGCTGCCGTAGCTGACCTGCCCCTGCTTCGCCTTGGCAGCCGCCATCAGGTCGGCCACGTTCTTCCATGGCGAGTTGACGCCGACGACGATGAAGAAGTGCGTCGAGTACAGCGGCGTGACCGGCTCGAAATCTTTCACCGGATCGAAGGGCAGTTGCTTGTAGAGGTTCGGCTGCAAGGTCATCGGCGTGGCATCGACGACGAGCAAGGTATGGCCGTCGGGCGCGGCGCGTTTGACCTCGCCGAGTGCGAGCCAGCCGTTGGCGCCGGGCTTGTTGTCGACCAGCACCGGGTGACCCCATTCGCGGCCCAGCCTCTCGCCGACGTTGCGCATGACCGTGTTGGGGCCGCTGCCGGCGGAGTAGGGCAGCACGGCGCGAACGGGCTTGGTCGGAAAGGTCTGTGCGGAGGCGATGGTGGCGACGGCCAGGCACAGTACACCGATACTCAGCAGGCGGGTATGAAATAACGAGTTCATGGCAATGTCTCCTTCAGGTGCTGTGGGCCTGCAGTGCGTCGTACGCCGCGGTGAAATGCGGGTCGCGCTGCTTCAGGTCGTCGTGGCACACCTGGCCGGTGCGCCGCATGTAGTCGTAGGCGAAGCTGACGGGGTCGAGGTGCAACTTGTCCGCGACGCTCTCGTACCAGTCGAGGCTCTTTGCCGCCGCGCTCTGGAAGCTCGACGAGGCCGGCCGGCGCGTGGCCTCGAACGCGGCGAAGGCCGCCGGCAGATCCTGCGGATGCGCCGCCAGGCCGCGCTGCAAGGCGATCGCGTCCTGCATCGCCATGCGCGTGCCCGAGCCGAGCGAGAAGTGCACCGTGCGCAGCGCGTCGCCGAGCAGCACGATGTTGCGATGCGTCCATTGTTCGTTCTTGACGATGTTGGCCTCGAACCAGAGCGATCGGTTGCTCAACAACTCGTTGCCGCCGAGCTCGGGGCGGAACACTTCGGCGCAGAAACGCCGACTCTCGTCTTCGCTCGCAATGTGGAGGCCGGCGCGCCGCCAGGTGTCGGGGTCCACCTCGACCAGGAAGGTGCTCAGCTCGGGGCTGTACTGGTAGCTGTGGGCGATGAACACGCCATGCGGCGTCTCTCGAAAGATCAGCGACACGGGGTGGAAGCGCTGGCGCGTGCCGTACCAGGCGAACTTGTTGCGGCGCTTCTCGAAGCTCGGCCTGAAGTGATCGGCGAACTGCCTGCGCACAGCGCTGTTGCCGCCGTCGGCGGCGACCACCAGGTCCACCTCGCGCGCCAGCGCCTGCACGTCCTCGATGCGGCGGCCGTACGCGATCTGCACGCCCGCGCGCTGGCAGGCGCGCTGCAGCGTGTTCAGCATGTCGATGCGGGCGGTGCGCGAGAAGTGGTTGCCGTGGATCTGCACATGGGTGCCGCGGTGCACCACATCCATGTAGTCGCACTTTTCGTGGTGTGCGGTGAACTCGGCGAAGAATTCGGGATCGGCCTCCTTCAGGAAGCCCAGCCCGATGTCCGAGAACACGACGCCCCAGCCGTAGGTGGCGCCTTCCGGGTTCTGCTCGCAAATACGGATCTCGTGCGAGGGATCGTGCTTCTTCGCCAGCAGCGAGAAATACATGCCGGCGGGGCCGGCGCCGATGACGGCGATCTTCATGGGGCTGGACTCCCGGAAACGTTCGCGCAGGCATCTCGGTAGCGCTGCAACGCGTGGCGGAAGGCGTCTGGAATCTCGATCGAACGGCGCTCCTCGCGCGCCACACACACCGGCGTCAGCTTCGCGACGAACACGACATCGCCCTCGGGCGTACGGCCCGTGATGTCGAGCACGTAGGTGCGGCTGTGGATGTCTGCCACCGTCACGGTCATGTCGAACTCGTCGTCGGGGCGCAAGGAGCGCTGGAAGTCGAAGGTGAGCGCGCGGCTCGGCGTGCCGAAGCCTTGCTCCCGCTTGACGCGCTGCGGCGTGGAGTCGAAGAGCGCGCCGTAGAACAGCTCGGCGGCCGAGATCACGTACTCCGAGAATGTCACCGTGTAGACCACGCCCGCCGGATCGCACTCGCCCCACTTCACACGGCGGCGGATGACGAGCGGCAGTTGGCTCAGCACCTGCTCCGTGGCGATCATGGGGCGCTCCCTGCGGCTTCGGCGGCCAGCTGGTCGGCGATCAACTTCTTCAGCGCCGGCTTGTCAACCTTGCCCACGCGTGTGAGCGGGAAGCTGTCGACTGCTTCGATGCGCTCCGGACATTTGTATTTGGCGAGGCCCTGCCCGACGAGGAAGGCGCCGAGCGCCTTCACGTCGGGCACCGTCATGCCGGGGCGCGGCACGATGTAGACGCAGGCCTTTTCGCCGTAGTACGGGTCCGGCATCGCCACCAGCTTGGCGTCGGCCACGGCCGGATGCTGGCTGATGAAGCCTTCGACCTCTTCGCAGCCGATCTTCTCGCCGCCGCGGTTGATGTTGTCGCGCAAACGGCCTTCGAAGGCGTAGAAGGTGAGGCCGTCCACAACGTGCGCCGTCATCATGTCGCCGGTGCGGTAAAAGCCATCAGAGGTGAAAGCCTTCGCATTCGCCGCCGGGTTGTCGAAGAAGCCGGTCAGGCTAGACGGGCCGCGAAAGCACATCTCGCCCATCTCCCCGGGCGCGCTCGGTTCTTCGGTCTCGGGCACGAGCAGGCGGATCTCGTCGTGCGCGCAGCCCGAGGCGCCTTGCGTGTGATGCCGAGCGAATGCCGGCGCGTCGGCGGATGAGCCCAGCAGCAGCCCTTCGGTGATGCCGTACAGGTTGGAGCAGGGCAGTCCCAGGTGCTTCTCCAGGTTGTCGGATCGGCTCATCGTGGCGAACAGCTGCAGCGACGACAGATCGTGCAGCGCGATGTCGGTGTAGGCCAGCAGCTGCGGCGCGATCGGCCCGATGGACAGCGCGTGCGTGACCCGGTGCTGCTCGATCAGCTCGAGCATGCGGCGGATGTCGACCCTGGGCATCAGCACCGTGGTCACGCCGAAGGCAGCCGTCGGGATCAGCGCGTACAACTGCCCGGCGTTGTGCAGCAGCGGCAGCGACCAGATCACGCGGCTATCGGCCGTGATGCGATACCGCCTCATCCAGCCCGCCGAATGGCCGAGGTACTCGGCATGGAAGCGCGGAATGATCTTCGGCACGCCGGTGGTGCCGCCCGAGAGCTGGAAGCTAAGCACGTCTTCGCTGCCCAGCGGCAGGTGGGACAGGCGTTCGCGGGCTGTGGCGAGGGGCGTGCCGTCGATCAAGGCCTCCATGCTCGACGCTCCGGCAGCGGCGCCGCGCACGACCGCCAGGTGCTTCAGCGTCGCATACTTTTCGACCATACCGGCCGCGAATCCGACCAGGTCGAAACTGTTGAAGTCGGCCTGCACAAAGTACCCGCGCGCGCCGGACTGTTCGACCAACTGGCCGATCTCGACGTCGCGGTGCTGCGGCAGCGAGCAGACCGGGACGATGCCGGCCTTGAAGCAAGCGAGCAGCACGATCGCTGTCTCGATGTTTGTGCCGAGCTGGAAGATCGCGCGGTCGCCGGTGACGAGGCCCAGATTCAGCAGCGCCGCCGCGAGGCGTTCGGTCGTCTCGTCGAATTCACGATAGCTCAGCGTGCGCTCGTCGCTGATGAAGGCGGCGCGGTCGGGATAGCGCTTCGCGGTGGCGCGCAGTGCGTCGCCGACCGTCGAGGGGACCCACGATCCATTGGCGCGCGACGCGGCGGCGCGCTCCGGCGGCGGATAGCTCACGCCCTCGATGGGGCTCAGAATGTTCGTCACGGTTGTCTCCTGCCTTTGTCTTCTGCTCAGGCGTGCGATGGCGCAATCACGACGCGCTCGCGATCCAGCACTTCGACACGGCCATGCACGCCGCCCGTGAAGAGGCCGTACCAGACCGCGGGCTTCAGATCGAGGGCTTTGCGCCGGAACTCGATCGGCCCGTCGGCCTCGATGCAGTCGTAGCCTTCGCTGGAATGGACGCGACAGTCACCGCGCGCGGCCGCGTCCTTCACGATTGTGGCGAACTCATCGACCTTGGGCACGTAGATGCGCAGGCTGCCGCCGTTGCGGCCATCGCGTTCGTCCAGCAGGGCGGCCTTGCGAGACCAGATCTCGTCGATCGCTGTGACGCGCCTGCCGGCCCTTTCGGCAGCGTCTTCCGCCTCGATCGCGGCCTGCACCGTGAGCGCGGCATCGGTCGCATCGATGTCGACGAGCGGGYGCAGCTTGCGGGTGAACTCGACGAAGTAGCCGTTCGGGTCGCGCACGTAGATCGACTCAATCACCTCGTGACGCGTTTCGACCGACACTTCCAGGCCCCTGGCTTCGAGGCGTTGCTTCCAGGCCTGGAGTTCGTCCGCGCCGTCGACCAGCCAGGCGGTGTGGGTAGCGTCGAACACATGGTCTTCCGGCAGCGGTTTCATCGCCGCGCGGCCTTTGAGGCTGGCCGGTTGCTCGCTGCCGAGGTAGTAGAAGAATGCGATCGTGCTGCCGTTGCCGCTGTCGAAGAAGAAGTGCAGGAAGTCGGGATGCGTGGCCGGGCCCCAGCCGCGCGCGGAGATCACGTGCACGAGCGGTAGGCCGAGTTTGTCGCGGTAGAACTCGATGGTTTCGCGCAGCTTCCAAGTCGGGCGGGCGGTGTGATCGACGCCGCGCAGCGCCGGCGTGGGAAGGGTCGAGGCAGACATGGGGTCTCCAGGTTCGGGTCAGGCGGGAAAGGTCTCGCGCAACCAGTCGGCGAGCAGGCGGCCGGCAGCCAGGCGGCCGGGTTCTTCATCGGCCGACAGTGCACGGCCATGGTGATCGCCCCGCACCCGTTCGTGGCGCTTGGTTGTGGCGGCGATAGCGTCGACGATGCGGCGCACATCGCCCGGAAAACAGGCCTGGTCGCCTGTGTATTCGACGACCAGCACCGGCTGCGTGATCGCAGCGGCGGTCTTCGCTAGGCTGGCATTGGACGACAGGCCCGACCAGGTCGAGAGCCAGCTCTCCGGTGTGCACTGGCGGGCGAAGCCGACCGCGCCGTAGTTTGATGCGTACGGGTCGGCACCCCAGAGCGAGCCGAACTTACGATCCGACGGGTCGAGCGAGAGATCGAAGCAGCGCAGGTCGCCGTCGGTGCGCCAGACGTTGATGATGGGCGTGTGGGCGGCGATCCGCTTGTCTTCGGCCGTGGCCGCTGGGCCGGCTGCCTTGACGCGCTTGCGTGCCGAAAGGCGCCGTTCGATCAGCTCGCGGGCCATGACGTCCATGCGGGCCACCCGGTCGCGCTGCGCTGCGCGGTAGCGCTCAATGAACGCAGCGTCATAGCGCGTGCCCTTCGGCCCCGCATAGCCATTGGCCGGATTCAGCGGATCGAGCGCGGGGTCGACCGACAGCGCATCGGCTTCGTTCGCGACCGACGGGTCGATGCAGTTCATCAGCAATGCTCCCTGGCCCGGGTGCGGGCCGATGAAGACCAGGCCGTCGACGGCCGGCATATCGAGTTCCGCCAGTTGCGTGGGCTTGCCGCCCGGCGTCCTGGCGGTGCGCTCGGCGCCGGACAGCGCCGACTGCTGCGCATAGAAAGCGTAGAGCCCGGCGCCGCCCGAATTGCCCAGAAGCACGATCCGGCGGAAGCCGCGGGACTTCAGATGCGCCAGGCCGGTGGCGACGTCGTGCAGCGCGAATTCATGTTCGAGCCGCAAGTCGTTGCCGACCGAGCGCGGCGCTTGCGACCAGGCCGCGTACCCGGCGCCGATGATGTCGGGGATCAGGTAGTGGCACGCCATGAACTCCCGCGGGTGCATCACGCACACGACAGTGTCGCTCGGCGTGGCGGGCTCGTACAGCGAGCCGCTGGTAGCGGCGTTGTCGGCGGTGCGCAGCACCACGTTCGTGGTGGTCGTGCCCGCCGGAACGTTGCGCGGGTTCCAGTCGGTGTTGAGGAAGCCGGCGGTGGCCTGCCCCGGGGAAGCGGATGGACTCATCTGTCGTCGCCGGCGCGCGGCGCCTGTCATTGATATGACTCAATGCTAGGTCTATTCGACAGTAGTGTCAAATATTTGACGTTACCGTTAACCCTTGAGGCCGCAGCAATGGGTCGGCTGCCTTCTCAGCGCCCGGCAGGCCGTTTCACCTGGGCTTCAAACACCGCAAGTGCCTCGCGCATCTGGCCGATCGCGTCTTCGACGCCGGCGGCGCGTCCGCGTCGCGGCTTGTCGGGCACGAGCATGCGCAGCCCGAAGTCGACGATCGTGGTGGCGACGACATCGGCGGACACGTCGCCGTCTGCGTGGAACCACCATGCGGTCCAGTTGCACATGCCGATGATCGAAAAGGCCGCGATGCGGGCGTCCACGTCACGACGAAACTGGCCGCCTTCTATGCCCCGCTGAATCACGCGCACGAAGTGCTCGAGCAACGCACGCCGCGCGCTCTGCGCAGCCGAGCGATGCGGTTCGGGCAGGCTGCTCTCGCTGCGCTCGACCACGCGAAACTGCAGCGCGTGCGAGAGGATGAGGCCGGCATGTTGGAAGATCAGCTGTCGCAGCGCTTCGTCGGGCGGCAGTTCATCGCGGCCCGAGACAGATTGCGCGAGTTGGCTGGCCTTTTCGGTGACATCCTCCGTCAGCGCTTCGAGCATCGACTCCTTGCTCGGGAAGTAGTAGTAGAGCGCGGTGCGCGTCGTGCCGACGGCATCGGCGATGTCGTTGATGTTGGTGCCGCCAAAGCCCTTGGCGATAAACAGCAACGATGCCGCATCGAGGATCGCCTGGCGCTGCGCATCGTTGCGAGTAGCTCGCGGTTTGGCAACAGTGGTTGGGTTGGTCATATGTTCTCTCGCGTCGGACGATCACGTGTCCTACGACTCATGGCGCCTGGACCACGAATGGTACCGGCAACGAGGGCATAGCAGCGCATGGCTGGCGGCCTCAGGTGGCGTCATAGACGAAAGACGCGGAACGTCCATTTTTGATGCGCGGCGATCCGGACGACCCCAGCTTCACAATCCGCCGAGACCACCGAACCGAGCGGCGTTGCGGTCCTCGACAGAGCGTCTTCTCTGCTCGCGGCGTTCGGGCCTACCGACAGCCGGCTCACGCTGACGGAGTTGTCGAAGCGGACAGGGTGTTGTTCAGTCGACGGTGACCCCGGCGTCCTTGACGACGCTGGCCCACCGCGGCAAGTCGCTCCTGATCCGTGCGGCAAATTGATCGGGCGTGCTCACGTGGGGTTCGCAACCGAGTGTGCCCAGCTTCTCGCGGAGCTCGGGGGAGTTCAGCACCTTGGCCAGCTGCGCCTGCAACTGTGAGACGACGTCCTTCGGGGTTCCGGCCGGCGCCAGCAGGCCGTACCAGGGAGTCGCGCCAAGGCCCTTGATTGACTCGCCGATTGTTGGCACATCGGGAAGCAAGGACACGCGCTTTTCGTTGACCACGCTCAGGACCTTGAGTTTATTGGCCTTGATGAACGGCAGTGACGAGGGCAGGCTCTGCACGGAAACCTGCACCTGCCCACCGACAAGATCGGTCACCGCCGCCGAGGCGCCTTTGTAGGGTACGTGCATCATCTGGATGCCGGCGGCCTTGCCCAGCATTTCCCCAAAGAGATGATTGAGCGTGCCGTTGCCGGCCGACCCGATGGCGATCTTGCCTGGCTGCGCTTTGGCAGCCGCGATCATTTCATCGACGTTGTTCGGCGGAAAGTTGTTGTTCGCAACCAGCACGTACCCCGCGGTCGCCACGGTCGTGATTGGCACAAAGTCGTTGATGGGATCAAAGCCCGTGTTCTTGTAGAGCGCGGGATTGATGACGAACGCACTGTCAACGGTCAGCAGTAGGGTGTAGCCGTCGGCCCTGGACTTCGCTGCGAACGCCGTGCCGATATTGCCCCCCGCGCCGGGGCGGTTGTCGACGATGAACGGCTGGCCGGTCGACTCCGAGAGTTTTTGAGCCACGATGCGTGCGATAGCATCGTTGGCCCCACCCGCGACTTGTGGGACCACCACGGTCACAGCCTTGCTTGGATACCTGTCATCTGCGACAGCGGGCTCGGCCATGGCGGCCAGTAATGTCAGCGCCAGTGCGGCGAGGCGGTTGATCTGCATGTCATGTCTCCTGGTGTGGTTCTGATCGGTTGGTCGCAGGAGCTACCTGGCCGCCCAAGCGAGACCCAACACTTCCCTGACATCGGCAGCAGTCAAGATGGGTCGGATGTTGTTCAGCGTTACTTGAGGGTGGTCAAGCGCTGGTTGGATGAAACCTTCGACCTGTTGCTCCGACAGGCCCAGATCGTCGAGCGTGGTGGGCATGTCGAGCTGAGTGAGCAACTCCGCGAGCACCTTGTGAAACGGCCCTCTTCGTCCCAGCAGTTTCAGAACCGCGTCATGTTGAGCAGTCGCGTGCCCTTCGAGCCACTTGGCCTGCGCAAGCATGAGGACGCATGCAGCGTCGCTATGAGCCACCGAGCCAAGAGGTCCGATGATGTGGACCATCCAATGGCTAAAGCCGTGCGGTACTGACATCTGGCCCATTCCCGTGTACCAGGTTGCGAGTTGGCAGTCGGTGAAGGCCTGGAGGTTGGTGCAATCTTTCACCTTGGGAAGGTTGTCGACATACAGCTGAATCGCCTTCTCTGCGAGCATGCTGGCGAATGGATGGGGCGACGCCGAGCAAGCGGTGTTGATGGCATGGTCTAAGAACCTATCCGTAAATAGGTAAACTATCGATCCGAGCCGCAGTTGACGCGGCGCTGGATCGAGATCTTGGTGAAACGTGTCGAGTCGTGGGTCGTAACCGATGAGTTCTGGCAGCGGGTGGAGCCGCTGATTCCTGCGCGCTCGGCGGCGGACAAGATATACGTGCGCAAGCCTGGGGCTGGCCGGCCACCCAAGCCGGCTCGACTGGTGTTCGAAGCCATCGTCTACGTGCTGCGCACGGGTTGCCAGTGGAAGGCGCTACCCAAGGAGCGCTTCGGCAGCGCAAGCGCCATCCACAAGCGGTTCCTCGAATGGGAGGCTGCAGGCTTCTTCGAAGCTCTGTGGAAAGCTGGTCTGGCCGAGTACGACCAGATGCAGGGCATCGCCTGGCGCTGGCAGAGCGTGGACGGCGCGATGATGAAGGCGCCACTGGCACAGGAAGCCGTGGGCCCCAACCCCACGGATCGGGGGAAAAAAAGGCAGCAAGCGCCACCTGCTGGTGGACGGCCGTGGCGTCCCGTTGTCGCTCGTCGTGACCGGGGCCAACGTCCATGATTGCAAGCGGCTTGACGAGGTGCTCACCGCCATCGTCGTCAAGCGCAAGGCCCCGCCACATCGGCGAAGCAAACATCTGTGCGCCGACGCGGGCTACCGCGGCGCGCAGCACCTTCGCACCATCGAGGATCACGGCTACATCCCTCACGTCGTCGATCGGCGCACGGAGGCGGACATCAAGCAACGCGATCCGAACAAGAAGGCACGGCGGTGGGTGGTCGAGGTCTGCCATAGCTGGTTCAACCGCTTCCGTAAGCTGCTCGTGCGCTACGAGAAACTTGAGCGCAGCTTCATGGCGCTCAACCACCTTGCCGCCRCCATCATCGCCTTCCGCAAGGTGCCTAGGGACGTCAACATAATTTACGGATAAGTTCTGCCGCGTATGCCGGTCGAGAGGAGCAGACTGAGTGGCGTCTGGCTCAGTAGCCTGGCGTCATAGATGACGCCGCGTGGAGCGCCTTCCGGCACGACGAAGCGAGCTTTCAGATGGGTCACGTCGTCGATCGGCGTGCTGACAGGTGTCCACTCCGATGTGGCCAGCGTCGTGGGAATGGCGATCTGACGGATCAGGGGCCTTGCACGGGATGTCGAAAGCATCTCGGTGCCGTCCTCCGACAGCTTCATCTGGAGCTTCAGCAGGCCTGCGCGATCGAACACATTCTCGGAAATGCACAACTGCATGGCTTTGCACATGTCCATCACCGAACCTCCGCCGATAGCGACGATCACGTCTGCGCCTGCTTCCCTGGCTTGCAGGGCAGCCTTCAAAACATTCGCGAGCGGCGAGTGTTCCCCGACCTCGTCGGTGAGCCCGACGAACTTGTCGCCGATGGCCCCGGTGATCTTCCGAATGACATCGGTCCGGGTGTTCAGCGTCCTGGAGCAGACAAAAAAGGCGCGGTGGTATCCGAACCATTTCATCAGAGCGGGAAGTGCTTCATGCGCGCTCACGCCGTGCGTGACCCGTTCGTGGCCGGAAAAACGGTATCGGAAGCCCTTGTTCTCTGACTTGATCATTGCTTTTTCCCGTATTCCAATGCGCGCTCGAGCGCAACCACCTGCCGCCAATACCCGAATCCCATCTCCGCAACGACCTTGCGGTAGACGTGTTCCTCGAGTGTCCTGAAGTGCCCTCGGCGCGAGGCCAATGCGGAACGGATAGTCCCACCGCATGGCAACACGGTCAAAGCACTTTTGCGCAGCAATCGATTGAGAAAACCTCAAGCAGCTTGGCTGCCTATGCCTGAACTGCGGCGACGAGTGCTGGTCGACGATCCGGCCGCGCTCCACGATCTACCAG
>NZ_JBFUIU010000099.1:0-17873 GCF_056401695.1 Variovorax sp. P4_D9 | reverse complement strand
GCGGCTGGTTACCCGGCAGCAGTTCCCAGTTGCGGTTGTCGGTGCTCGCCACGGTGCCGGTGCGCATGATCTTCTTGAGCTCGGTGCCCTGCGTGCCGGTGACCTCGGCCACCGCCTTCTCGAGCGCCAGCTGGATTTCGGACAGCGCCGGGATCGGCACCCACAGCGGCAGTTCCTCGTCGAGCACGTGGTCCTCGCGCACGTAGGCATGGGCCAGCACGTAGTCGCCGAGCTGCTGCCCCTGGCGCAGCCCCGCGCAGTGGCCGAGCATCACCCAGGCATGCGGGCGCAGCACCGCCACGTGGTCGGTGATTGTCTTGGCGTTGGCCGGGCCGACGCCGATGTTGACCATGCTGATGCCGGTGCAGTCCTCGCGCACCAGGTGGTAGCCGGGCATCTGCGGCAGGCGCGGCGGCGGCGTGCCCTGGGTGCCGTCGAGCAGCTCGCCGTACATCGGGCTCGAACCCGCGGTCAGCCCGCGGCGCCGGGTGACCACGTTGCCGGGCTCGATGAAGGCGATGTACTCGCTGTTCTCGTCGGTCATCGCCTCGTGGCCGAGGCGCACGAACTCGTCGATGTAGAACTGGTAGTTGGTGAACAGCACGAAGTTCTGAAACCACTCGGGTGCGGTCCCGCTGTAGTGGCGCAACCGGTGCAGCGAGTAGTCGACCCGAGCCGCGGTGAACAGCGACAGCGGCTGCGCTTCGCCGGGCCGGGCCTCGTAGGTGCCGTTGGCGATGCCGTCGTCCATGGCGCCGAGGTCGGGCAGGTCGAACACGTCGCGCATCAGCGCCCGGCGCTCGGCGCTCATCGTGCCCTCGATGTGGTCGTTCTCGTTGAATGAGAAATGGATCGGGATCGGCTGCGTGCTGGTGCCGACTTCGATCTCGACCTGGTGGTTCTCGAGCAGCAGGCGGAACTGTTCGCGGTAGTAGCGCGAGAACAGGTCGGGCCGGGTCAGCGTGGTTTCGTAGCGGCCCGGCCCCGACACGAAGCCGTAGCTCAGGCCGGCGTTGGCCGCCGGCGTGCGGCGCGAGACCGTGTGCGTGTGGACCCGGACGAAGGGGTAGCAGGCGCGCACCCGGCCCGGCAGGCTTTCGCCGGCGACGAAGCGCTGCATCGCGTCGCGCAGGTGCTGCAGGCCGCCGCTGTAGATCAGGCGGACTTGTTCAAGGGCGGTGTCGGGATCGGTGAAGCGGGCGGGCGCGATGAAGGCGGGCATGTACGGCATGAAGCCATTGTGGCTCAGCCCGGCATCGGCTCCCGCATCGTCACGAACTCCTCCGCCACCGTCGGGTGGATGCCAATGGTGCTGTCGAAGACCGCCTTGGTGGCGCCGGCGCGCATCGCGACCGCAAAGCCCTGGACGATCTCGCCGGCGTCGGGGCCGACCATGTGCAGGCCCACCACGCGGTCGCTGGCCGTGTCGACGATCAGCTTCATGAAGGTGCGCTCCTGGCTCCCGGACAGCGTATGGCGCAGCGCCCGGAATTCGCTCGAATAGAGGGTGACGGCACCGAACTTCATGCGCGCCGCGGCTTCGGTGTAGCCGCAGGTGCCGATGTTGGGATGGGTGAAGACCGCGGTGGGCGTGTAGGCGTAGTCGAGCCGCCGCTTGCCCTTGCCGAACAGAGTGTCCACCACGGCCATCGCCTCGGCCAGCGCCACCGGCGTGAGCTGCTGGGAGGTGGAGACGTCGCCCACCGCGTAGACCGAGGGCACGGAGCTGCGGTAGCGGGCATCGACCACCACCCGGCCGTGCGGGTCGAGCGCGATCCCCGCGGCCTCCAGCCCCATGCCCTGGGTGTTCGGAACCCGCCCGGTGGCGAACAGGATGGCGTCGGCCTCCACCCGCTGGCCACGCGACAGGATCGCGCACAGGCCGCTGTCGAGGCTGCGGATCGAGGCGATCTCGGTGTTGAACCGGATGTCGACGCCGGCGCGCCGCATTTCCTTGGCCAGGAATTCGCGGAGGTCCTCGTCGAACTCGCTCAGCAGGTGCGCGTTGCGCTGCAGCTGGATTACCTCGGCGCCCAGTCCGTTGAAGATCGAGGCGAATTCGCAGGCAATGTAGCCGCCGCCCACCACCAGCAGCCGCTTCGGGAAGGGGTCGAGATCGAACATCGCGTCGGAGACGATCACATGCTCGCGCCCCGGGAGGTCCGGCACGTAGGGCATGCCGCCGGTCGCCAGCAGCACGTGCTGGGCGCTGTAGCTGCGTTCGCCGACCTGCACGGTGTGGCCGTCCAGCAACTGCGCCCAGCCGTGGATCACGGTTGCGCCGGCGCCCTCGAGCAGGCTGCGGTAGACCTCGTTGAGGCGCTTGATCTCGCGCCCGCGGTTGGCCTTCAGCCGGTTCCAGTCGAAGCGCCGCTCGCCGAGGTCCCAGCCGAAGCCGGCCGCCTCTTCGAAAGCTTCCGCGTAGCCGGCGGCGTAGCTGTAGAGTTTCTTGGGAATGCAGCCCACGTTGACGCAGGTCCCGCCCAGTTCGGCGCATTCGGCCAGCGCCACCCGGGCGCCGCGCTGGGCCGCCATCCGTGCGGCGCGCACGCCGCCGCTGCCGCCGCCGATGACGAAAAGGTCGAAGTCGTAGATGCGCATGGGAACTCCTTCGCGCCGACTGTAGCCGGCGCGAGGCGTTGCCGCTGGGCGGCGCCTAAGGGCGGTCCGGCTGCGGCGCGCCTGGCCTGTCGGGCACCGGAATGCCCGAGCGCTGCGGCCCGCGCTGCTGCATCTGCAGCGCGCGCTGCTGCTGCATTTCCTGCGCCTGGCGGACCGCGTTGGCTTGTTGCGCCTGCTGGGCCTGGAGCATCTGCTGTTGTGACTGCATCAGCTGCTGTGCGCGCTGGGCCTGCATCTGCTGCATCGCCTGCAATTGCTGGGCTTGCGCCTGCGCCGCACGCTGCTGGGCCTCCTGCTGCTGGCGCTGGGCCTGCTGCTGCAGTTGAAGTTGTTGCTGTGCCTGTGCTGCTTGCGTGGCGCGCTGCTGGGCTTCGATCTGTTGCCGCTGAGCCTGCTGCATCTGCTGGGCCTGCTGCAACTGCTGCATCGCCTGCAATTGCTGGGCTTGCGCCTGCGCCGCACGCTGCTGGGCCTCCTGCTGCTGGCGCTGGGCCTGCTGCTGCAGTTGAAGTTGTTGCTGTGCCTGTGCCGGTGCTGCTTGCGCGGCGCGCTGCTGGGCTTCGATCTGTTGCCGCTGAGCCTGCTGCATCTGCTGGGCCTGCTGCAGGCGCTGGGCCTGCTGCAGTTGCTGCGCTTGCTGCATTTGTTGCGCCGCCTGCGCGGCTTGCGCTTGCGCCGCGCGCTGCTGCAACAGCTGTTGTTGTTGCATCTGCTGGATCTGCTGAGCCTGTTGAAGCTGCTGCGCTGGCTGCGCCTGCCCCTGGTGGAACTGCCGCAGCGGCATCGCGGACTGGGGCGGGGGCGGCGCGGCGGGGCGACCGAAGCCACCGCGCCCATGGTCGCCAAGCGGGATCGGGGCGCCCATGCCGACCGGCACGCCGCTCAGCTGGTTGGCCGGCAGGCGAACCACATCGCGCCGGCCGACCGGGCCGCGGCCGAAGACGTCGGTGGGCACCACCGTCACGGCGCCGGGCAGTTGCTGGTTGGCGAAGCCGCCTCGGCGCGCCGCGAGCTGCCGCTGGAAGGCGGCGCGATTGGCCGCGTCGACATAGCGCTGGCTGGCGCGGTAGCCCGGTCGCCAGGGTTCGCCGGGCGCGAGCGGAAACCAGCCGACGCCATGGCGGCCGCTGCCGATGGCGAGATTCGCGCCGCCAGCGGCACCGCCCACGAAGCCGACCAGGGCGGGCGCGTACACCGGGCGCACGTGCCGCTGGCCGGGCACCCAGCCCCAGCGCGGACCGATGCGCGCCCATCGACCATAGTGCGCGGGTGCGAAACCCCATGGCGCGGCGTCGATCCAGGTCCAGCCCCAGGGGGCCACGTCGACCCACTGACCGTCGCGGTAGGGCGCCCATTCGGCGTCGACATTGCGCGGATACCAGACGTTGCCGTAGGTCGGATCGTTTTGCCAATCGCCGTAGGCGTCGAGCTGCTGGTAGCCGACCACTTCGCGCGAGACGTAGCGGGCCGAGATCGACTGTTCCTCGACGCGGTCCCGTTCGGCCACCCATCGATCGAAGCCGTTGTCGGCGCGCACCGGTGCGCCGCTCGCGGCAGCCAGGTTGCGGCCCGAGGTGATGAACTGCTGCTGGGCGCCCAGGACCATGGATTCGCCGCCTTCGCCGAACAGCGTGACCCGGCCCGCGGCCACCGCGACACGGGTGGTGTCGGCGGACGGGTCGGTCTCGATCCGGTAGTCGCCGGAGCCTTCGACCACCACCGCGAGATTCGGGGTTTCGACCTCGAGACGCCGGCCGCCGAGCTCCTCGCGCACCCGCAGCTGCAGACCGCCCTGCGATGCCGTGATGCGGGCCGTGTCGTCGTCGAGCTCGGAAAGGGTGATGCCGGTCTGCTCGTCGAGTCGCAGCGTGTCGGCGCCCACGTGCAGTTCGGCCCGTGCATGGTGGTCGGTCCAGAGCCGGTCGCCGGCTGTGAGCGGGCGGTTGGGGCTCAGCTCGAACCACTCGTTCTCTCCGGCCGGCGAGAAGCTGACCGTGCCTTGCTGGAAGTTCAGGCTGCCGACCCGGCCAGGGGGATCTTGCTGGGCCGCCGCTGGCAGGCCGGCCAGCAGCAATCCCAGGCCAAGCAGCCAAGCGGTCGCGCGGCCGGAAAGAGGGGGGGAGCGTTGCATCATCGAAGCTTTCTTTCGTCTCTTCGCAATCAACGCGCGAGGGCGGAGCCGCGCTGGCATCCGCTTCGCAAAGCAGCGCAATATTTCAACACTGCGCGCAACCACATGTAAGCCCCGGGGCCTGGCCCGAGGGCCGAAGCGGCTGTCAGGGAATGGCGCCGGCGACCGCCTTCTGGTGGCTCAGGAAGAAGCGCAGCATTTCGGCGCTGGCATCCGGGCCCGACGGGTCGGTGAAGGAGCCGCGCGCATCGCCGCCCGACCAGGCGTGTCCGGCGCCGTGCAGCAGCCAGTGCTCGACTGTCGGCACGCCATCGGCATCCGCATGGACCTGTCGCGTGAAGCCCCGGCCCTGCGTCGACCGGCATCCGGATGCTTCGATTGGGGTCGTGCGCCGGTCCTGGCCCGCCAGCGCTGCCGCGACCAGCGCCTCGCCGTTGCGGGCGTTCACGGTGCTGTCGGCATCGCCGTGGAAGACGATGGTGGGCACGGTGGGACCATCCGCCCGGTCGATGACCGGCCCACTCTTCATCGCGGCCAACGCCGACATCAAGTCGCTGGCCGCGCCGCTCGGCAACCCCGAGTGCACGCCGACCGCGGCGAACAGGTCGGGGTAGCCGCGCCCGAGGATGTCGGCCATCGCACCGCCGGCCGACAGGCCTGCGACATAGACGCGCGCGGGATCGACATCGTGCGAATCCATGACCGACCGGGTCAGCGCGGCCAGCAGGGCCGGCTCCCCGCGGCCGCGCTGCTGGTGTTGCGGCTTGAACCAGTTCCAGCACCTGGAAGAGTTGGCGTGCTGGGTCTGGGCCGGGTAGAGCACCAGGAAGCCGTGCTCGCGGGCCAGCCGGTTCATCTGCGTGCCCGCGGCGAAGTCCTCCGGATTCTGGGTGCAGCCATGCAGCATCAGCACCAGGGGGCGAGGGCTGTCGGCGCCCTGCTCGGGCACGAAGAGCTTGTAGGCGATCGGCCGGTGCTGGTGGGCGAACAGGCCGTCGATCCATTGCTCGGTGGCCGGTTCGATGCCGCCGCTTTCGTGCGCGGGAACCTCCGACGGCGCCGGCGCCGGCACCGGCTCGACCAGGCGGGCCTCGACGTCGACCACCAGGGTTTCGTCATTGGCCGCGGGCATGCGCGTCTCGCGCTCCGCCGCATCGGGCGTCGCGGCGCCGCCGCGCAGGGCGCGCTGGATCGTCCGGGTGGCTTCCTGCAGGTTGCCCCTTTGGGTGAGGAGGGTGGCCTTGCGCATCAGGCGTTCGAACAGGGGATTCATGAGGAGCCTTCGGAGAGGGGAAAAAATGGATCAACGCAGCCGGCCGGCTAGGGCGGCTTTGACTGCGGCGCTCGCATGCAGGGCACCGAGGACGGTGACCGAAGCGATGGTGTCGAGGGCCAGCTCGGGCGTGACGTCGGCTGAAATGGCGGCGAGCCCGAGCACCCGGATCTCGAGCTTCTCGCCGGCGCGGCGCACCGCTTCGAGGTCGGCGGCGCTGAACTGCTGCAGCCCGAGCACCAGCATCTTGCGGGCGACCACTTGCTTCAGTGCATCGCCATGGACCGCCAACTGGTTGCGGATGGCGGTGCGGATGAAGTCGGTGCGGTTCGAGTAGAAGCCCTCGCCCACCAGCAGGTCGACATGGCCGAGATCGACATAGCCGAGGTTGATCGTGATCTTCTCGGCTTCGGGTGGCTTGGCGCGCAGCGCGGCGGGCACGGGATGACTTTGCATCTCGCCATCCTAACACCATCTGCACACCATCCCGTTGGATGGTTTTTGGCGTTCCGCTAGCCTCCGTAAAGATATTTGGGCAACCAAAGCGTCAAGCCGGGCCAGAGATACATGAACACCATGCACATGATCACGATGAGCATGTAGGGCATCATCCCCGCGAAGATCTGGTTGAGCGTCACGTGCGAAGGCGACACCCCTTTCAGATAGAAAGCCGACATCGCCACCGGCGGCGACAGGAAGGCGGCCTGCAGGTTCACGAACACCAGCACGCCGAAGAGCAACGGGTCGATCTGGAAATGCGCCAGCAGCGGCAGAAAGATCGGGATGAAGATCACGATGATCTCGGTCCATTCGAGCGGCCAGCCGAGCACGAAGATGAGCGCCTGCGACAACAGCAGGAACTGCAGCGGCGTCAGGTCCATCCCCATCACCCACACTTCGATGACGCGCTGGCCGCCGAGCAGCGCGAAGACCGCCGAGAACAGCGCGGATCCCACGAACAGCCAGCAGACCATCGCCGTGGTCTTCGCGGTCAGGAACACGGCCTCCTTGATGCGCTCAAAGTTCAGCGTCTTCGCCTGCCAGGCCATTAGGAAGGCGCCCGCCGCGCCGACGGCCGCCGACTCGGTGGCCGTCGTGATGCCGAACAGGATCACGCCCAGCACGACCAGCGTCAGGATGCCCAGCGGCATGACCGACGACACCAGCAGGCGCAGGATCTCGAACTGCTCGGCGTCCAGCTTCGAGTAGTACCAGCCGAGCAGCACCAGCACGAAGGCGCAGGTCAACCAGAAGCCCGTGTAGAAGGCGGCGGGGACCGCCTGCGCGTGCGGTGCGGCGACCGGCTCGCCGAGCGCCTGCAGGCCTTCTCCGGCGCCGGGGGAGGGGCTGTCAGCGCCGGGCGGCTCCTGAACGCCTTCGGACGAGGGCGGCTCCTGCAGCCCTTCGGCGGGCGGCTCCTGCAAGCCCTGGGCCCGCGGTTCGGCCAGTGCGCTGCCGCCTTGCGGCGCCTGCCGGGACTGCTCGGCCACTGGGAGCGGCGGGTTGGTGTCCTTCTGCGAATAGATCGTCACATACCACCAGACGGAGCCCAGCGTCACGGCCGCAAGAAGCAGCGGCACGAGCGCCTGCGCCAGATAACGCACCAGCATCCACCACGTGATCCGCACGCCGGCGGCTGTCGCGCTCGTCGCGCGTCCGGGCCGAAGCACCGCGGTCGCGAGCGCCGGCAGCAGGCGTTGCGAGTAGCTGGCGGCGATGTGCGCCACCGGGGGTGTTACGGGCGCGCGCTGTGCTTCGGGCGGCAGCTTCGGCGCCACCTTGGGCTGGATCAGTGCCCAGGCGATGACGTAGACCAGATAGAGGAACGCGAGAAAGAAACCTGGAAACATTGCCGCCGCGTAGAGCTTGACGACCGACTGCCCGGCCACCGCGGCGTAGACGATGATCATCACCGACGGGGGGATCAGAATCCCCAGCGTGCCGCCCGCGGTGATCACGCCGGCGGCGAGCCGCGTGTCGTAGCCCGCGTCGAGCATCGGCCGCATCGCGATCACGCCCATCAGCACCACCACCGCGCCAACCAAGCCACTGGCGATGCCCCAGAAGGTGCAGATGATCAGGGTCGCGACCGCCAGCGATCCCGGCACCCGCCGGAACGCGAGCTGCACGCTGTAGAACATCTTGTCGACCAGCGCGCCGCGTTCCATCACGTAGCCCATCAGCACGAACAGCGGGATCGACAGCAGCGTCTCGTTGGTCATGGCGCCGAAGGTGCGCTGCACCATCAGGTCGAAGATGCGGTTGTCGAACCACGGCGCGGCGGGGTCGTAGAACGCGACGAAGCCGAACAGCATGCCCAGCCCCATCAGGGTGAAGGCGGTGGGGAAGCCCAGCATGATGACGACCACGATGAGGCCGAGCATCGTGAGCCCGAGTGCGGCCTGGGTCATTCGCAAACCCTTGCGCCGTGCGCCGCCGCGGTGCGAATCGCCATGAAACGTCTCATGTCGCCTCCCTGCCGCGGTGGCGCGCCGCTTCGTCCA
Source organism: Variovorax sp. P4_D9 (assembly GCF_056401695.1). NCBI lineage: Bacteria > Pseudomonadati > Pseudomonadota > Betaproteobacteria > Burkholderiales > Comamonadaceae > Variovorax > Variovorax sp. P4_D9. The sequence goes on along the minus strand of NZ_JBFUIU010000099.1, from coordinate 9,343 downwards.
CGTCCTTGGCGCGCTCGATGGCGTCGCGCCGCGCCGCCTCGTCCACGAAGGTGCTGTTGGCGAGCTGCTGCTCGATGACGTCCATTTCGCCGGCGTCCTTCAGTCGCGGCGTCCAGGCGCCGGTGCGCAGGCACACCACGCAGCGCAGGATCTCGGCGAGCCCCTGCAGCATCACGATGGCGCCGGCCAGCGGGATCACGAACTTGAAGGGATACACCGGCAGCGGCGTGGCATTGAAGGTCTGTTCGTTCATGGCCAGGGAGTCCTGGTAGTAGCTCCAGCCGGCCCAGGTCAGGGCGCCGATGCCCGGGAGGAAGAAGGCGATGTAGAGCACCAGGTCCAGCGTGGCCTGGGTGCGCGGCTTCATGCCGGCGTAGAGGAAGTCGCCGCGCACATGGCCGTCCTGCGACAGCGTGTAGGCGCCGCACATCATGAAGAGCGTGCCGTAGAGCATGTTGTTCACGTCGTAGATCCACGCCGTGGGCGCGTTGAGCGCATAGCGCTTGAAGACCTCGGCGCACACCACCAGCATGAGCGCCACGATGAGCCATGCGAAAGTCTTGCCGGCCCAGGTGCTCAGGCGGTCGGCGGCATGCAACAGTTGTTGGGTTTTCATCGGCGTCGCGGCGTGCAGCTGGCAAGAAGGAACCTTCCGGGGTCAACCGGAAGGGCTGGCGCCGCGACGGCGGGGGAGGCGCATGGCCGTCAGGCCTTCTTCGCCGAGAAGTAGTGGTTGTAGGCCATCTTGAAATCGACCATGTAGTCGTTCTGCCATTGGCCCGCGGACTGCGCAAAGGCTTTCTGCGAATCGAGCACCTTCTGGAACAGCGGGTTCTCCTTCGCCTTCTGGGCAATGGTCTTGTCCCATGCGGCGAGCTGGGCGCGCAGGATGGCGTCGGGCGTCTTGTAGAACTTGACGCCGGCCTTCTTCATCTCCTGGTAATCCTTGGTGTTGCGGTCCACGGCCTTCCAGCTCATGTCGGCGCTGGCGGCCTGCACCGCGTAGTCGATGATGAACCGAAGCTCCTGCGGCAACGCGTTGTACTTGCCCTTGTTGAATAGGATCTCGAACTGCTCGCCGCTCTGGTGAAAGCTCTGCAGCATGCAGTTCTTCGCCACGTCGGGAAAACCCAGCACGCGATCGCTCGACGCATTGTTGAACTCGGCCGCGTCGATAAGGCCGCGATCGAGCGCAGGCACGATCTCGCCGCCGGACAGCGGGTTCACCGCCGCGCCCAGCTCGGTGAAAATGTCGACCGCGAGACCCACGGTGCGGTACTTCAGGCCCTTGAGGTCCTCGACGCGCGCGATCGGCTTCTTGAACCAGCCCAGCGGCTGCGTCGGCATCGGGCCATAGAGGTACGACACCACGTCCATGTGGATCGACTTGTAGATTTCCTCGAGCAGCGCCTTGCCGCCGCCGTAGTAGTGCCAGGCCAGCACCATGTTCGCATCCATGCCGTAGGCCGGGCCCGAGCCCCACAGCGCGAGCGCCGAATTCTTGCCATAGTGATAGGCCACTACGCCATGGCCGCCGTCTAGCGTGCCCTTGTTCACCGCTTCAAGGAGCTGGAAGGCCGGCACCACGGCGCCCGAGGGCAGCACCTCGATCTTCAGGCGGCCGCCCGCCATGTCGTTGACCTTCTTGGCGAAGTCGTTGGCGTATTCATGGAAGATGTCCTTCGCCGGCCAGGTGCTCTGGAATCGCATCGAAGTGGTCTGTGCCATGCTGACCATGGGCGCGGACAGGGTGCCGGCCGCGACGGCGGCCCCTTTCAACAGACTGCGCCGACGGCTCATTGAGTGCTCTGTCATTGCGTGCCTCCGTGGGTATGCCTGGAAGACACAAACATTTTCTTGCATAGGTGAACTTTTGTGATGAAGAGGGTTTTCACGAACTGCGCAGAATTCGATCTGCGACGGACCGTTTCCCCGAGTGAGGAAGGATTCGGCCCGGCTCTTTTCCCTCCATGTTTTCAAGGACAAGACAAGAAATGACCTCAACCGACGCGACAACGTCTTCTCCGGCTGCGGATCGGGCCGGCGTGAGGCCGGCCGCGGGCTATGCCGGCGACGTCACGCCGGAGCAGGCGGCGCAATGGATGGCCAGCGGCGAGGGTGTCCTGGTCGACGTTCGCAGCGACGCCGAGCGCGAATGGGTGGGCTATGTGCCGGGCGCGGTGGGCCTGGCCTGGAAACAGTGGCCCGCCTTGGCGCTCAATCCGGGCTTCGACGAAGGCTTGCGGGCCGCCATGCCGGCGGGCAGCAAGGCCTTGATGCTGTGCCGCAGCGGCGTGCGCTCGATTGCGGCTGCCAAGCGCGCGACCGAACTCGGCATCGAGGCCTACAACATCCTCGAGGGTTTCGAGGGCGATGCCGATGCGGACGGGCACCGCGGCCGAAAAGGCGGCTGGCGCTTCCGCGGCCTGCCCTGGAAGCAGAACTGAGCCCTCCGCCGCCCCTTCACCGGCCGGCGCAGCCAGGCCCATTGGTGTAACACCGCGGAACCGGCTTTGCCGGGCCGCTGGTGTTGCCCCCGGTAGGGGGTGGGCGCCCGGACACGAAGTGCCGGGCAACCTGGCGGCGAGGCTAAATTTTAGGAATGCGCAGCTTCTGCCCCGGATAGATCTTGTCCGGATGGCTCAGCATCGGCTTGTTGGCCTCGAAGATCACGTTGTACTTGTTGGCGTCGCCGTAGTACTTCTTGGAGATCGCCGACAGCGTGTCGCCGCGCACCACGTCGTGGTACTGGGCCGGATCGGCCGCCGGTGCGACCAGCTTGTTGTCGACCTGGGTCACGTTGGCCACGTTCCCCGCGGCCAGTGATGCCTTTTCGCTGGCCTCCTGCGACGGCGCATTGCCGGACAGCGTGACGACGCCCGTGGCGCCGAGGTAGGTGACCTCCAGGCCGGTCAGACCGAGGTTCTGGGTCTCGATATAGGTCTTGATGGCCGCCGCGGCCGCCTTGTCCTTGTCCGGTTCCGCCGCCTGCGCCGTCGAGCCGCCGAAGAGCTTCTCTCCGGCCTCTTTGATGAAACTCAGCAAACCCATGGTTTTCTCCTTCTGCATTGATGAATCGGACAGGCCACTTTAATGGCGGAAGATGGCGCTTCCGCGTAGGCCGTTATCGCATGTGCAAGCGCCCGTAAGCACAACTCGCAATAATGCCGCGCATGGCATTCCTCGCGATCGACATCGGCAACACCCGCCTCAAGTGGTCCCTCTACGACACCCCGCGTCCCGGCGCGGTGCTGATCGCGCATGGCGCCGAGTTCCTCGATCACATCGAGCGGCTGGCCGAGGGCCCGTGGGCGGAACTGCCCGCGCCCGAGTCGATGCTCGGCTGCGTGGTGGCCGGCGATGCCGTGCGGCGCCGCGCCGAGGAGCAGTTGGTCGAGCGCTTCGAGTGCTCGCCGCGTTGGGTGGTCTCGAGCCTCGCCGAGGCCGGCATCGTCAATGGCTACGACCATCCCACCCGGCTGGGCGCCGATCGCTGGGTGGCGATGATCGGGGCCCGCCATCGCATGATGTCGCAAGGCGCGCCACGGCCGATGGTGGTGGTGATGATCGGTACCGCGGTCACGGTCGAGGCGGTGGACGTCCACGGCAAATTTCTTGGCGGCCTGATCCTGCCGGGGCACGGCATCATGCTGCGCGCGCTCGAGTCCGGCACCGCCGGCCTGCACGTGCCGACCGGCGAGGTGCGCGAGTTCCCCACCAACACCAGCGACGCCCTGACCAGTGGCGGCACCTATGCCATCGCCGGTGCGGTCGAACGCATGGTGCAGCACGTGCGGGCGCACTGCGGCGCCGAGCCGGCCTGCTACATGACCGGCGGTGCCGGCTGGAAGATGGCGCCGAGCATGAACGGCGACTTCGAACTGGTCGACAGCCTGATCATGGACGGGCTGCTGGTGATCGCGCAGGAGCGGCTCCTTCCTGGTTGAATCCGCGCGCGCCTCAGCCCTTCCACAGCTGCGTGGCGGTGTGGATCGTGAGCCCGACGAGCCCGCCAACCAGCGTGCCGTTGACCCGGATGAACTGCAGGTCGCGGCCGATGTTGCGCTCGAGCTCCACGGTCATCTCGTCGGTGTTCCAGTCGGCCACGCGCTCCACGATGTAGCGCCGGATGTCCTCGCGGTAGCGGTCGATCGCACGCGGTGCCGCATCCACGATCTGCTCGTTGATCCAGCGCCGCATCGCCTCGTCGGCCGAGAGCCGGGCGCCGAGCGCGCCGGCCATCGCGACCAGCCTCCGGCGGATGCTCGAATCGTGTTTCGCCAGGTCGTCGTGCAGCCACGCGAGCAATTCGCTCCAGAGACCGTGCAGGTAGTCGCCCAGCGCCGGATGCGCCTGCAGTTCGGCACGGATCGCCTCGCCGCGACGCTGAAACTCGGGATCGGTCTTCAGCCGCTCGACAAAGTCGCTCATGTAGGCATCGAAGCGCAGCCGCAGCGGGTGTTGCGGCTCGGCCGCCATCTCGCCCAGGGTGTGCACCACCGCGGCCACGATCTTGCGCGTCGCCAGCCGGGCCGCCACCTGGTCCAGGCCGACGTAGCGCAGGGTCTTGATCTCGCGCGCGATCGCCTCGGTGATCCGCTCCTGCACCTCGTCGTCCTCGACCCCTGTCGCGACCTGCCGCAGCWGGTCGTCGAGCWGGGCGTGATGGCGGCCGCCGGCCGTCAGGGCATCGAGCGCCTGGCCGGCCAGGCGGGCCAGGTCCACCTGATCCAGCGCGGCCGCCGTCATGCGGCCGAGGAAGTCGCGCACCCGGGCATCGTCGAAGGCCGTGAGCCCGTAGCGCACCGCGGCCACCAGGTGGCCGCCGAGCTTCTCGGCGCTCGCGGGCCGCGAGAGCCAGTCCGCGAGCCGCGCCGCCGGATCGAACTGTGCCAGCTTGGCCAGCACCTGCGTCGTGCTCAGGAAGTTGTTGCAGATGAATCCCGCGAGCTTGGCGCCGATCCGGTCCTTGTTGGCCGGGATGATCGCGGTGTGCGGTATCGGCAGGCCCAGCGGGTGGCGAAACAGCGCCACCACCGCGAACCAGTCGGCGATCGCACCGACCATCGCGGCCTCGGCGAAGGCGGCCACGTAGCCCCAGGCCGGATGGCGGGGTTCCAGCGCCGTCGCCAGCGCGTACAGCAGTGCGGCGGCGCCCAACAGGGCCAGCGCGACACGCTTCATGGCGGGCGCCGAGTCAGCGGATCTCCTTCGTCGCGGCCAGCCCCTGCAGGAACTGCTCGCAGCGCGCCAGTTGCTCCAGCGTCACGTACTCGTCGGGCAGGTGCGCCTGGGTGATGCTGCCGGGGCCGCAGACGACGGTCGGGATGCCGGCGTTCTTGAACAGGCCGGCCTCGGTGCCGAAGGCCACCAGCGTGGTGCGCGACTCCTTTGCCAGCCGCTGGGCGAGCCGGGTCACGGGTTCGTCGGCAGAGCTCAGGAAGCTCGGGATCTCGCAGATGGTCTCGAAGCTGAAGCCGGCGTCGGGCGCGACCTTCTTCATGGCGGTCTCGGTGCGGCTGGCGTAGTCGGTGATTTCCTTCTGCATCCGCGCCGCGTCGGCGGTCGGCAGGTTGCGGAATTCATAGCGGAACTCGGCGTCGCGCGGCACCACGTTGTCGGCGATGCCGCCATGGAACTGGCCCACGCTGGCGGTGCTGTAGGGCACGTCGAAGCCCTCGTAGCGCCGCTCGTCGCGCTCGAAGCCCTCGGCCATGTCGCGCAGCTTGCCGACCACCCGTGCGGCCATCTCGATGGCGTTGACCGATTGCGGCGTCAGCGACGAGTGCGCCTCCTTGCCGCGCACGCAGCACTTGTAGCGGTAGACGCCCTTGTGCGCGATCGCCGGCACCATCAGCGTCGGCTCGCCGATGATGCAGGCCAGCGGCTTGATGCCTTCGTCCTTCATGTCGGCGATCAGTTCCCTGACGCCGAAGCAGCCGACCTCTTCGTCGTAGCTGAAGGCGAAGTGCACCGCGAACGGCGAGTCGCTCTCGATGAAGCGCTCGGCGTTGGCCAGCGCGATCGCGATGAAGCTCTTCATGTCGGCAGCACCGCGGCCATAGAGGCGCGGCTCGATCCGCGCCGCTTCGGCATCGGCGTCATCGGCGGGCCAGTCCTGCACGATCGCCGACAGCGGGTCGACGCTCCAGTCCTGGCCGTCCCACGGCACGGTGTCGGTGTGGCCCGAGACGATCACGCCGGCCTTCTTGCCGGCGCCCAGTGTGGCGAACAGGTTGGCCTTGGTCTTGTCGCCGTTGTAGGTCAGCCGGCTGCGCACGCCGAGGCCGGCCAAGTGATCGCGCGCGAAATCGATCAGTTCGAGATTGCTGTTGGCGCTGACCGTATTCATGCGCAGCAGCGTCTGCGCGAGTTCTAGGCTGCGGGAGGAGAGCACATGTGACATGCGGGGCATTGTCCCGGAAGTCGGGGCTGGCGTGCCGGCGCCTCCGAAGTGTCATGGCGCGGGAGTAGGCTGTGCGGCCGCATTCACCAAGGAGAAGAACCATGACATCCAGCCAGACCCCAATCGCAGCCGCCACGCTGGCCGCTGTGCTTTGCCTTGCGGGCTGCAGCGCGCCGGGTGGCAAACCCACCTCCGGCTTGCCGACGCTGGATGGTCAGCCGCCGCTGGTGGTCGCGCACCGCGGTGCTTCCGGCTATCTGCCCGAGGAGACGCTGGAGGCCTATGCGCGCGCGATCGAATTGGGTGCCGACTACATCGAGATGGACCTGGTCGCGACCAAGGACGGCGTGTTGATCACGCGCCACGATCCCAACCTCGCGATCAGCACCGACGTCGCCAGCCGGCCCGAATTCGCGGCTCGCAAGAAGACCATCCAGGTCGACGGCGAAACGCAGACCGGCTGGTTCAGCAATGATTTCACCTTGGCCGAGATCCAGCGGCTTGGGGCCATCTMTACCGATGCCGAGCGTCCGCAGCAGTTCAATGGCCAGTACAAGGTGCCGACCTTCCAGCAGGTGATCGATCTCGCGAAGGCCAAGTCGCGCGAAAGCGGCCGCAGCATCGGCATCTATCCGGAGACCAAGAACCCGACCTACTTCCGCGACCTGGGCTTGCCGCTCGAAGACAAGCTGATCGCGATGCTCGAGGCCGCCGGCTGGAACAACAAGGGGGCGCCGGTGTTCGTCCAGTCCTTCGAGCCCGGCAGCCTCAAATACATGAAGGCCAAGGGCCTGAAGACCCGCATCGTCCAGCTGATCGATGGCGATGGCATCGACATGAAGAGCGGCGCGATGACCTATGCGGTGCCGGTCGACCGTCCCTACGAATGGACAAAGGCCGGCGACCGACGCAATTTCGACGTGATGGTGACGCCCGCCGGCCTGGCCGAGATCAAGACCTATGCGGACGGCATCGGTCCCTGGAAGCGCTACATCGTGAGCATGAAAGGCACCATCGGGCCCGATGGCAAGCCGGTGGACGTCAATGGCGACGGCAAGATCAACGATGCCGACGCCACGACCCTTGGCCCGACCCCGCTGGTCGCCGACGCCCACAAGGCCGGCCTGTTCGTCCATCCGTTCACCTTCCGCAACGAATCGCGGCGGCTGCCGGCAGACTACAAGGGCGATCCGTCGAACGAGTACCTGGTGTACTACCGGCTGGGCGTGGACGGCGTCTTCACCGATTTCACCGATACGGCACTGGCCGCGCGCGCAGCGTGGTTGAAACAGCAGGTGCGTTGAATCGTCAGTCGCGCGGCCCACGCGGTACGCTCTTTGCGGGCTCCATCCGCAAAGTCTAGACTCGTGCCCATGAAACTCATCGATTCCCTGGTCAGCCAGGCGGCCGGCATCGCCGCGGTCCGACGCGATCTCCATGCCCATCCCGAACTCTGCTTCGAAGAAGTCCGTACCGCCGACGTGGTGGCGGCCAAGCTGACCGAGTGGGGGATCCCGATCCACCGCGGCCTCGGCACCACCGGCGTCGTTGGCATCGTGAAGAACGGCAGCAGCGAGCGAGCGGTCGGGCTGCGCGCCGACATGGACGCGCTGCCGGTCACCGAGCTCAACACCTTCGAGCACGCCAGCAAGCACCACGGCAAGATGCACGCCTGCGGCCACGACGGCCACACGGCCATGCTCCTGGCGGCGGCGCAGCACCTGGCGAAGCACCGCAATTTCGATGGCACGGTCTACCTGATCTTCCAGCCCGCCGAGGAGGGCGGCGGCGGCGCCCGCGAGATGGTCAAGGACGGCCTATTCGAGCAGTTCCCGATGGAAGCCGTGTTCGGCATGCACAACTGGCCCGGCATGAAGGCCGGCCAGTTCGCGGTCAGCCCCGGGCCGGCCATGGCCTCGAGCAACGAGTTCAGGATCAAGATCACGGGCAAGGGCGGCCATGCCGCACTGCCGCACACCGGCATCGATCCGGTGCCGGTGGCCTGCGAGATGGTGCAGGCCTTCCAGACCATCCTCACGCGCAACAAGAAGCCGACCGATGCCGGCGTGATCTCGGTCACGATGATCCATGGCGGCGAGGCCAGCAATGTGATCCCCGACAGTTGCGAGCTCAAGGGCACGGTGCGCACCTTCTCGCTCGAGGTGCTGGACCTGATCGAGGCCCGCATGAAGACCATCGCCGAACACATCTGCGCGGCCCATGAGGCGCAGTGCGACTTCCACTTCCACCGCAACTACCCGCCGACCATCAACTCGGCGCCCGAAGCCAACTTCGCGCGCCGCGTCATGGCGGGCATCGTCGGCGACGAGAACGTGCTGGTCCAGGAGCCGGCCATGACGGCCGAGGACTTCGCCTTCATGCTGCTGGCCAGTCCCGGCGCCTACGCCTTCATCGGCAACGGCGACGGCAGCCACCGTGCCGTGCACCACGGCGGCGGCCCCTGCATGCTGCACAACGCGAGCTACGACTTCAACGACGACCTGATTCCGCTCGGCGCCACCTGCTGGGTGCAGCTGGCCGAACAGTTCCTCAACAGCCCGAAGCTGGCGGAAGGAGCCGCGGCATGATCGGCGTCGGGGAAGCCTTCTCGGCGCGCTATGCCCAGGCGCGGCAGAAGTTTCTGCAGGGCTGCGCCGGCGCCGGGATCGAAGTGCGCTCCCGCGTCCATCCGCTCAAGGGGCGCGATGGCGAGGAACTCGCGATGGACGTCGCGCTCGATGGCGACCCGCAGGCCGAGCGCATGCTGATCGTCACCAGTGCCTGCCATGGCGTCGAAGGCCATTGCGGCAGCGGCGTCCAGGTGTTCGCGCTGCACGATGCCGAATGGCGCGAGAAGGCGCGGCCGGGCGTGGGCCACCAGTGGGCTTACCTGCCGGACGTCGCCGAGACGATCGTGCAACTGGTCGAGCGTGAGGC
>NZ_JBFUIU010000098.1:0-17874 GCF_056401695.1 Variovorax sp. P4_D9 | reverse complement strand
CACGGGTGCCGTGGCGGCGAGCCAGATCAGGGGCGGCGCGCAGCCACTCGCGCCGCCGCGCCGCCGGCAGCGCAGGGTCGAAAGCGACGCCGATCCAGGCCCCGAGCCATTCGAGACTCGGCTCCGGCACCCCCTGCGGATCGCTCAGCAGATGGGCCGCCGCCACGCGGTCCTCCAGCTGCGTGAGCACGCCCTCGAAGTTCGCGACCAGTCGCGTATTGAAGTCCGCCGGCGTGGCCTGCGGCCGGTAGACTGCGATGAAGTCCAGCGGCACCGCGCCCTGCGTATCGGTCTCTCGCCGCAGCCGCCAGGCGCTCGCCGCATCGCGCAACAGCCAGGCCTTGCCGGCGCGTTCGATCGTCACGGAAGCCGCCGCGCCGGGCCGCACGCCGGCCAGCATGAGCCGGGCGCGCAGCGTGTCGTCGAGCGGGCCGCCGGCATCGAGTGCTGTCGCGTGCGCGATCTCGATGCGGCCGGCGCCGACGCCGGGCGCGAACGCGGCCTCGCCGAACAGGCTCTCGCGATAGACCCGCGGCAGATAGCGGTCGACGTACGAGAAGCGGCTGGCCCAGGCGCGCAGCGCAATGATCTCGGGGCTGGCGCGGCCATCGCCCGAGAGCACCACGCGCAGCCACAGATAGCGGCCCTGCAGCGTGCGCACGCGCCGGCGGCTGGCCTGCACCAGCACCCCAAACAGGCCGCGCTGGCCGGGCACGCGATCGCCTTCGAGCAAGCCCGGATGGCCGGCCAGTTCGCTCGGCGCCCGGTCCCATGCGGCGCATGGAACCTGCGGCCCGCGTGCGGCTTCGTCGATGGCGGCCGCCTCGCTGCCGAAGGCGTGCGGATGCCACTGCGTGCCGTCGTCGTCGGCCGGCGGCCGGGCGACGTTGGTGGCCGCCAGCCAGACCACGAAGCCGCAGTGCGGCGGGATCGCGGCCTCGGCGTTGAGCCGATGCCAGACGGTGGTGGTGTCGCCGCTGTCGATCATCGAGGCGCGGAAGTCGTCGGCGCCCCCCAGAAGGAAGTTGCGCGCCTCGCCGCGCCGCGCGGAGGTCTGGTAGGACAGCGCGTAGAGCGGCTCGGCGCGGCGTGCCGCCACCGGGTAGTAAGGCGGTTGGCCGTTCTCGCGCACGCCGCCGCAGAACGAGGCCTCACGCGCCGCTGCGTTCAAGGGGAAGACCTCGCCGAGCGGCGCGACGCGGCGCTCGGTGTCCGCGGCCGCGAGATCGAAGGCCGGCGCGTCGCGCCGGCCCGGCACGCGCAGCGCGATCCGGTCGCCATCGAGCACCGCGAGCGAATAGGCATAGGCGGCACCGTCGAGCAACAGCGGCGCATCGAAGCGGGCCTCGGGCGCATTCCAACGCCGCACCGCCGCACTGCCCTCGCCATCGAGCCAGCACAGCAGCATCGGTCCGCCGGTCGTGTCGTCGCCGACCGCGAGCACGCGCTCGCTGGCGCCGAGCGAAGGCACGGCGAAGAGATCGAGCATCGGCGGGCAACCGTTCTCGGGCTGCGGCCGGAACACCTGCGGGCCGTACATGTCGGTGGTGGGCGTCTGCGCCCGCAGCGGCTTGCCGTGCAGGCGGGCGATCCGGCCGCTGCTGCGTTCGAGCACCCACGCGCCGCCCGCCGCAATCGGCGCCACGCGCCAGGCGACGAAGCCCTCGATCGACACCGGCACATCGGCCCAGCGGCCGCGCAGGTCGTGCATCGACACGCGGCCCGCGAGCGCGATCAGCAGCACGCCGTCATGCGCGACGCAGAGATCGCTCGGCGTCTCGTCGAGCTCCAGCAGCAGCACGTCATCGGGCAAGGGCCCGTGCACCACCACGCCGTGCACGCCGCCGTCCCAGCTGGCGCAGCATTCGAGCCCATCGACCGCGCGCGGCACCTCGTCCAGCGCCGCCTGCGCGACGGTGAAGGCCATGGCAGGGGCGAGGGCCGGCAGCAGCGTGCGTTCGGAGGCCAGCCGCAGTGCGGCACACGACCCCGCGACACCGGCATGCCGCAGGTCGGGCCATGCAGCCCGGTCGGCGAGTTGCCAGAAGCAAAGGCCGTTCGAATCCATGTCAATGCCCGCCCGGCCGCCCGAAGGGCATTGAGCGCCCCCCCGGGGGGCAGCGATACGCGAAGCGATGAGCGTGGGGGCCATTCATTTCAGCAGACCTCCGGCACCACGGGGACTGCGACGGCGTTGTCATCCGCGAACGGATTCGGTAGCGCGGAAAGATCACGCGGCGGCGCATCGCCCTCGACCGCGACGACCGCCAGCAGCTCGGGCAGTTGCCACGCCAGCAGCGACAGGATCTGGGCGCCGTCGGAGGCGATCGAAGGCAGCGCCTGCCAGGCGTCGCCGTTGCGCTGGAACAGCGTGATGCCGCGAAGCTCGTCGACACCCTCGACCCGCGACACCTCGACCTCGAGTTCGCGGCTGCGGACCGCGCGGCCCAGCGGCCAGCCTTTCTGGTCGAGCCCGCCCGGCGCCAGCGGCCACAACAGGCGGCGCAGCGACTCGCGGACGTCGAGCAGCACCTTGTCGCGCGCGAAGCCGTCGCGCAGCCGCACCGCGACCGCGATGCCCAGCGCCACGTAGTCGCAGCCGATCACGTACAGCTCGGTGGCCAGCGGCACCCGTGCCGACAGGTGCGCATGCAGCCGCTCGATGAAGGGCCGGTCGGGCCTCGGATTCGGTGCCGGCTGCAGCGGCGCGGCCGGCAACCCCATCACGCTGACCACGCCCGGCACGTTGAAGCGCCKGTCGGCGGGCTTGAAGCGCGGCAGCACCTCGATGCGTCCGACCTCGATGCCCGGTGCTTCCTCCGACAGACGGCGGTAGTCCTCCTCGGTCACCGCGCGATCCCGATGCCGCAGAATTGCAGGGATGCGGCGCTCGGCCAGCGCCAATGTCTCGGCATCCTCGCCGCCTTCGGCCGCCAGCGGCTGCTGCACCGTGATCGCCGGCGCGGCGCGGCCGTCGATGCGGGTCGCGCGCAGTTCGCCCATGCTGGCCGGCGGCAGGTTGCCGGCACGGCCACCGCCGAAGCGCCCGCTCGCCAGCCGCACGCGCATCTCCCGCTCGGGCACGCGGCCCCGCACGCCGTCGCCGAACAGCAGCGTGCCGGCCTCGGCGTCGAGCTGGAACACGCGGGCCTCGCGCGCCACTGCCGGGTCGGCGCTGATCGCAGCCAGGTCGTCGACCGCGGTCCAGGTCTGGTAGCCCTGCCCCGGCTCCTCCACCTGCACCACCAGCGACGAAGGCTCGACCGAGCCAAAGGCCAGCGAGAACGTCTGCGAGCCGCCACCGGTCGAAGCGCCGAGCACGCGCGCCGCGACCGTGACGCGCTGGTCGACCTCGGCCGCGTTGACGCCGAGCCACGCGAGCTTCAGCGACTCGACGCTTTCGCCCGGCTTGGGCCGCAGGCGCAGCCAGGCCACCACGCGCCCGGCGCGATCCGGATCGTCGAGCCGGGGTGGCGCATCGCCGACACCGGCCAGCGTGTTGACGCCGACATCGTTGGGCGGAGCCCAGATGTCGCGCTGGCCCGGAAGCTGCAGGCGCAGCGTGCCGGCACGCGCCAGCCCGCCGCTACTGTCGGTGCCGGGCTGCACGCCAAGCGTCAGGTAGTCGGTCGCGAAGCCGCTCGCGCCTTGCGTCGTCAGTTCCCACAGAACCGGCACCGGGGCCGGCGTCGCGACGTCCTCGAAGGGCGCCGGCATCGTGAGCGCCGGCACCACGCCGACCGACAGCAGCGCCGGCAAGCCGCCGCCGCCGGTGCCCATCGCCAGCGTGACGGCGGCGTTGACGGTCGGTTGGTCCACCAGCCGCGGCGCCACGGGGGCCAGTAGCGCGACCCACAGCGCGCGGTCGGCGCTCAGGCCGAAGACGTCGAGCCCGCCGGGCACCGCCCTGCCCTCGGCGAACACCGGCGTGGTCTCGTAGCCCTGCGGCGTGCCCGCGATGCCGTGGATGCGCGCCAGGCCCTGCAGCACCTCGGCCCGATCGGCACGCTCCTGCGGGCTCAGGCGGCGCTTGATGTAGGCCTCGCCGCTGAGCGGCAGCACGGTGGTCTCGGCCAGCGTCTCGAAGGGCAAAGCCGCCTTCACGCTGCCGTAGGGCGCCAGCGTGTGGGCGCCGAGTTCGGTCGGCTGCGAGAAGCCCAGGCTGACGATCGCACGGGCCGGCTGCGCGGGTTTCAGGCCCATGCCGAGCAGCTTCAGGAACACCAGCCGCTGGCGCTCGGGGATCAGGTTGGCGCGGTACAGCAGCGCATCGCCGAGCCAGGCGAACAGCTCGATCAGCGTCCGGCCCGGATCGCCGAGCCGCGGGTTGGTCCACTCCGGCGTGTGCGCCGGGATGCGCGCGATCAGGTCCTCGACCAGGTCGTCGAAGCGTCTGTCGTCGAGTGAAGGCGGCAGGATGGGCATGGTTCAGCCTTCCAGTTGCACGGTCACGTTCATGGCGCCCGGCGCCCCGGTTCGCGCGAGCCGGAACACGATCTCGACCCGCAGCGCGCTGGGCTCGTTGTCGACCTCCCAGACCTCGACCGCGTCGAGCAGGATGCGGCGCTCCCAGCGCGTCAGCGCGTCCTGCACCAGGTCGCGAACCTGCCGCCGCGTGGCGACCGTGTTGGGCGCATGCAGCAGCCGGTCGAGGCCGCCGCCGAAATCGGGCCGCATCAGCTGTTCGCCGGGCCGGGTCGACAAGATCAGCCGGATGCCGTCGCGCACCGACTGCGCGAGTTCGGGCCACGCGAGCGCGCCGTTCGCGTCGGGCAATGGCAGAAGAGGAAAGCCGCTCATGACGGATACGGCGGCTTCGCCGGCGCCTTGTTGCCCATCTTCGGGAACGGCACGCAAATCTTGATGAAGAAGAGCCAGCCGAAGATCAGGTTGAACAGCGTGAGGAAGATGTTCAGCACGATGAAGGCACAGATCGTGATGACCGGGATGTTGAAGCCGCAGATCCAGGTGATACCGAGCGAGCCCATGTTGGCCTTGCCTTCGAGCAGGTCCTTGGCCTTGCCCGACAACAGGTTCTGCATCGACGGCGGCACCACGAAGGCGACGTTGGGCTTGAGCTGCTTGAGCATGGCGCGGTCGCTGGCATCGGGCAGCGGGATCATCACCGGCGGCCGCGCATCGGCGCTCTCGTACCAGGGGGCGATCACGAAGGGCTCGCTCTCCTGGCTCCAGACGATGCGCGTCGGGCATGCGCCCTCGGGCTTGATGCGGACGAAGGCGCGCACTTGGTAGCGCGCGCCGGGCTCGTCGTAGCGGCCGCTCTTCGACAGCAGCGTCGCGGCCCGCGCCTGCATCGCGGCGTGCATGGCGTTGGCCAGCGCCTGCGTGGTCTCCGGGCTCAGCGCCGGCCAGCGCTCAGGCATCTCGATCGGCGCGGCGATGCTCTCCTTCTTGAGCAGCACCTTGCAGGCATCGGCGAGAAAGAGATCGGCGCGCACGCTGAGCCGGTCGACCTGCCCTTCCTTGAGTGTCAACGGCAGCGAGATCGACGACAGCGCGGCCCGCAGCGCATTCGACTCGGCGCCGCCATCGAAGGCATTGAACTCGCTCGCGAGCTGGCGCAGCAGCAGCAGGAGGACACGCATCTGCCCGGCCGGCTGGCTCGGCTGCTCGCTGTCTTCGATCGGTGCCTTCAAGGCCGAGAACTGCGCGTCCGTGACGTCGATCGGCTTGACCTCGCCCGGCGACTCGCTGGCATCGAACCAGCCCGGCACCACCTGGGCACCGGCAAACGGGAACGGCGTTTCGAGACCGCGCAGCGGCGCCACCAGGTGCGTGCGGAAGGCGCTTGAGTCCGGCCCGAAGTCGACCGACCCGGCCGCGGTCGCAGCCGGCGCGGCCTCGCTGATCTCGCTGCTGACGGTCGGCACCATGCCGTAGAACACAGTCTTGCCGGCCTCGGCGCAGACATCGGGCGGCGCGATGAAGAGCGGCACCACGTCTTCCTCGAACTGGTTGTCGGGCTGCTGCAGCGCGAAGCCCGCGAGCTGGCGGTCGATGTCGGCCACGCCGGTGAGCCGGCGCTGCAGCCGGTGCCGCGCCGCCGGATCGCTGCCGCTGCCACCGACGCGCGAGATCGGCACCCAGCCGCGCACCCTTCCGTTCGAGCGCATCCATCCTTGCGGCTCGCCGTTGGCATCGAGCCGGCGCACCACCAGGCCGGCCGAATCGACCCGCTGGGGATCGATCCGCGGCGCGCCCGGCGTGTCGCACCAGGCCTCGATCAACGCCAGGTGGAACTGGCGCTGAATCGGCTGAAACAGCTTCAGCGTGCCGTGGGCGTCCACCGCCTTGGCGCGCCGGCCGGCCAGCGCCTGGCGGCCCGGCGCGCTGCGCAGCTCGTCGAGCGTCGACTGGATGAAGTCCTCGTCGCTGCGCTGAAGCAACGCGGGCCTGGCACCGTGGGTACCTGCGAGCATGTCGCGCGGGGCGCCAATGAGGATGTCGTGCATGGCGTGGTCCTCTTTCCGGCTACCAGACATTGCCCGCGCCGGGCGTGTAGCTGGTCGAGATCACGGCATTGGTCTGCAGCACGTCGCACTTGACCATGCCCGAGAACTTCGACATCGCGGCATCGACCGTCACCATGCCGGCCGTGACCTCGACGGTCGAGGCCTGCACCTTGACCTTGGCCGCGGCCTGCACCGTGATGCCGGCCGATTCGAGCGTGATCGAGTTGCCGTTGCTGTCCTCGATCTTCACGCTGCCGGGCCCGTCCTTGAGCGTCAGCTTCTGGCCGCCGGGCGTCTCGAGCTGCAACGTCTCCTGGCCGTCCTGGTCATCGAGCGTGACGACGATGCCGTTCTTCGACTTGATGCGCTTGAAGCGGTTGCGGCCGCCCGATTCGATCGCGGCCGGCGGCTGCGCCGAGCCGTTCCACAGGCCGCCGATCACCAAGGGGTGGCGCGGGTCGCCCTGCACGAAGACCACCAGCACCTCATCGTCGACCTCGGGCAGGAAGAACACGCCGCGGTCGCTGCCCGCGAACGAAGAGACCACGCGGGCCCACATGGTCGAGTCCTGGTCCGTCACGTCGGCGAAGGACAGCAGCTTGACCTGCACGCGGGCGCGGTTGTCGGGGTCGTCGAGCGAGACCACGCGCGCGAGAAAGCCCGACTGCATCCAGCCGGCGGTGTTGTGGAAGACGGCGTCGCGCTTCATGTCATTGGCCCAGGTAGGCGCACTCTGCGCGGAACTCGGTGCGGTAGCCCTGCCGCATGTCGAACAGGTGCCGCGCCTCGGTCACGTAGTAGCTGTTGTCGAACTGCGGCGAGATGCCGCTCAAGCGCACCTGGGCGCCGACCCGCATGCGCGCGTTGCCCTCGGCCGTGCCCTCGGCGCGCAGGAAGCGGCGGGCCCGCTGGTCCATCGTGGCCTCGGCCAGCGCCTGCGCCTCGCCGTCGGTCGACACCGCGAAGCTGCCGACGTGCTCGCTGCGCGTTCCGAACGCCTCCTGCGCCCAGGCCACGCCGCTCTTGCCGCTGCCCGGCCCGCCATGCGTGATGCCCGTGGCCGAGCCGCTCACGGCGCTGCCGTCCTGCGCGTTCCAGCCCGCGGTGGTCACGGCCGTGACCTGGTCCGCCAGGTCGGCCGTGATGCGCACCCGCGCCARCTGGCTGTTGAGCGTGAGCTCGATCGTGCCGCGCTGCACCTCCTGCCGCGGCGCCACCGTGAGCGCCGTGCCGGTGACTTGCAGGTCGGCCTCGAAGCGTGCGGCCAGCCGCCGCAGGAAGGCCAGGTCGGTCTCGTTGAGCTGCATCCAGGTGCCGCTCGGCGATGCCAGGCCGGTCACCGTCGGCGACAGGCCGAGGTTGCCGGCCACGGCCTGGATCACGCCGGCCGGCGTCATGTCAGCGTAGACCTTGGTGCGGCGGGCCCGCCGCGCGGTGCAGAGGCCATCTTCGGCCAACACCACGAGCTCGGGCGGCTGGCCGTAGTTGCAGACCATCTCGAGCGCGCTGACCTTGCCGCGGAAGATCTCGTTCGGCGCCGCCTCGTCGCCGGTGCCGACCAGCAGCTCGGCGCCCAGCTTCAGCGGCGACTGCGCATCGAAGGCCAGCTCGGCGCCGCCGCTGCCGGTGGCGACCCAGTTGGACAAGCGCAGCTCGAGCGTGCTCATGCCGCCTTCGCTCTCCTCCATCCGCATCGCGCTCAGCAGCGTCGTCACACGCTCGACCGCCTGGCCGCCGACGCGCACCACCGGGCGGGCGCTGAAGATCGCCGATTGGCTGAGGCTGGTTTCGGACATGCGATCGTTCCTCGGTGCGCTGCGTTCAGTCGGCCGAGAGCCGCGCCTGCCGCTCGGAGAAGATCCGCAACTCGCGCTCGAACTGCTCGCGCGGATCGGGCGGGGGCGAGGCTGCCGCGGCTGCGCCGTCGGTGCTGCTACGGGTCGGCTCGCGTTCGATCTCGGCCGAGATTTCGTCGAATGAAATGGGCATCGTCAACCTCCGAATCCAAGACGCGCGTGCAGGTCGGCACCGGCGCCGACATCGGCCGACAGGCTGGCGCCGCCACTGGCCTTCGCGCGACCGCCGGGGCCGAAGGAGACCGGGCCGCTGACGCCGGCCGCCGGCAGCAACGCGGCGCGGGCCGAGGCGGTATCGACCGAGGCGCTGGCACCCGCGGTGTCGACGCGCAGCCCCGCGAACGCGGCCCCCGCGGTCGCGCCGATGCCGAGCCCGGCCCCGCCGCCCAGCGACAGGCCATCGCCGACGGAAGCACCTGCGCCGACCGACAGCCCTGCCCCCGCCGAGAACGCCACCGGCGCGCCGATGCTCACCGAGCCGCCGACCGACAGCGAGACCCCTCCGAAACGCAGGCTGGCCGCGCCATTGGCCGAGGCGATCGCGCGCGCCGCGCGCGGATCGCCGAGCGCATTGGCGACCGAAGACGGCGCCGCGCCCGGCGGCACATCGACCGGATCGGGCGTCAGGTTGCCGTCGACGCTGGCGTCGGGGTTCTTGCTGCTCTGGAACTCGACCTCCTGCGCGGCCAGCGTCAGCGCGATGCTGGCGCGCAGCGGCACGCCGCTGGCAGCGAAGAAGTCGATCGTTTCCTTGTATTGCTCGATCACGCCCTTGAAGGTGTAGGTGCCCCAGCCGAACTCGACCTTGGGCGCGTACTTTTTCTTGCCGTCCTTGGCCGGCTCCATGAGGCTCGAGATGGTCTCGGTCTGGATCCGCACGTCGCTGCCGTCGTCGCTGCTGTCGTAGACCAGCGTCATCGCGAGCTTGGCGGTGCTCTTCTTGACGAACTGGCGGGCGCCGTTGTTGCCGTTGCGGTCGTCGAACTCGTTGCTGATCGTGTACTCGAGGGAGACCGGGTTGAACTGCACCGCGATCGCGCCCGTGCCCGCGCCCGGCCCTTCGAGCACCTCGAAGGTGGCGGATTCGACCGTGGGGGCGTCGGGCAGGCTGGCCATGGCTCCTTGCTTTCCTAGTCGACGATCAGGCGCAGGCCCTCGTGCGCGAGGTGCAGTTCCTCGACGCCGATGTCGGTGCCCTTGGCATTCAGGTCCGAGGCCTTGAACTTGACCGGCATGCACCGGTCCAGGCTCCAGGTGACCACCGTCTCGCCGGCCGCGTCCTGCATCTGGATCTCGGCCGAGAGCCGGTACGCATAGGCGCCGCCGGCCACCAGCTGGAACCACGTGAAGGCGTCGCGCGTCGTCGTCATGCCGCGCTTCAGCACCACGGTGGCGAAGCTCACCGGCCCGGGCCGCTGCGCCGCGCCGTAGTTGAGGCCGCCGGCCTTGATCACCTTCGGCTCCATGGTCGCCTCGAGGCCGGTGCATTCGGCGAAGGCGCCGCTGCAGACGTCCACCGTGTCGCCGCCCTGCGCGTTCGAGAAGCTCACGTGGAAGCGGAACGCATGCAGCGGCTGCAGCAGGTTCTCAGGCAGGTCCTGGTCGGGCATCAGGCGGCCTCCCGCAGCGCCGCGGCGCTGCTCGCGTTGTTGAGGTTCAGCACCACCGTGATGCGCTCGATCGAGGCCGCGGGCCGCAGCGTGATCTCGACGATCAGACGGCCGGCATCGAGGTCGGCCTGGGTCATGGTCGTGCGGTCGCAGCGCACCGCGAAGGCATCGCCGATGGTGGCTCCCGCGAAGGCCCCTTCGGTCCAGAAGCCGGCCAGCAGGTTGTCGATGCTGCGCCGCAGCCGGGCCCAGGTGGCCGTGCCGTTGAGGTCGAAGGCCAGGCTGTCGCCGGCTGCACGCGCGGCGCGCAGGATAGTGCCCATCAGGCGCGAGGTGCCGCCGAAGCGCCAGGCCTCCTGCGACGACAGCGTGACGTCCGACTGCAGCGCCCAGCCCTCGGGCTGCTGCGCGAACAGGCAGACGTGGCGCGCCAGCTGCGCATCGGGGCTGTCGTCGCCCAGGCCCCAGGAAGGCTGCGGCTCGGCCTCGGCCACGTCGCGCAGTCGCGGCACCGAGAAATCGCCGGCCACCGAACGGAAGCAGCCGCGCAGGCTGGCACTGGCGGCGATCAGCCCGGCCAGCACGCCATCGGGTGACTCCAGCCCTTCGGGCAGGTCGACGGCCGCCTGCGTGCGCAGCCAGGGCCAGGCCAGCTGCACGAAGGCGCTGGATGCGCCCGGGTCCTGGTCGGAGGGGATCGCCGCGTCCGACAACACGCCGATGCGTCGCAAGTAGGCGCCCATCTCGGCCTGTGCATGCACCTGGCCGTCGCCGCTGACGCGCCGGGTCTCGGCCTGCGGCAGCGGCAGCGCGGCGAGCAGCAGCAGCTCGCGCTGGTGCCGGGCCAGGAAGGCGCGCACCGCGACCAGCGCCAGCTGCCAGGCCAGGTAGCCGTCGCTGTCGAGCCGCGGCGCCGGCAGCCGCCGCAGCGTGCTGTCGTCGGGCGGCGCATCGTTGTCGCTGCACTCGACGAAGCCCGTCGGCACCGCGGGCGGCGGCAGCTCGGTGCGCGGCGGCGGGTCGCTGGTGCAGCAGGCGTCGGCCAGGTCGGGCAGCAACAGCAGGCTCAGCTCGCGCAGGCCATAGACATGATGGATGCCCTGCCAGGTCGAGGGCTCGGAAGGCACGAACAGGCGGGCCGGATTCGTCCGATCGGCGAAGTCGGGGATCATGCGCCGCAGCCGCTCGCGCCGCGTCGCGGCCGGGTCGGTCAGCGTCTCGATGAAGGGCCAGGGGTCGCCGACCCGGACCAAGATCGCGCGCCGCCCACCGCGGGCGAAGAAGCTGCGCACCGCGGCGCCCAGGTAGGTGGCGCAGACCGCGACGCCGGTGTCGGTGTCGACCGGGTCGGCACGCAGCGGCCGGGTCTCCCAGGCGAACAGCGCGTCGAAGCGGGCCCAGCTGTCGATCACCACCGGCAGGTTCAGCAGCGACTCGACCTGCTCCGGCGGCCGGGCCCAGAGGCCGTCGATCCAGCCGCCCTCGCGCAGCTGCTCGCGCACCGCGTCCGGCAGCGGCGTGCCGGCCCGGCGCGCCACGTGGCCGACGAAGCAGGCGACGTCGGCGCGGCGCAGGTCGGGCGCGACCGGCGGGGCGGCGGTTTCGAACAGCAGGCTCATGGCGCGACCTGGCGACGGCGAAGCTTCAGGCTTCCATTTCGAGCGCTTCGGACGACAGCACGAGTTCTTCCATCGCGACATCGCCCCCGCCCTTGGCCGCCAGGGTCGGGCCGGTGTACTTCATCGGCAGCACGCCGCGCAGCACCCACGACTGCACCGGCTTCTGCGACTCGTCGAGCAGCAGGATGGTGATGCTCTTCTTGGCGTCGGGACCCTTGGTGCGCGAGTCCTTGATCCACTGGAACAGCGAGAGCGAGTTGACGATGCCGCGCTTCAGCGTGATGTCCGAGACCTTGTGCACGCCGCCGACCTTGCGCACATGGTTCTCCTTGTCATTGCCGTTGCGGTATTCGGCGATCGTCAGCTCGGTTCCGATGCCCGAGACATCCGAGAAGCCGCCAAAAGTCTCGCCGCCGTCGAAGTTGACGACGAAGTTGAAGGCGCCGTAGGGCGTGGTGCGATTGGCCATGGTGGTTCCCCTTGATGCTCAACTCATGCCCGGRCGTCGGCGGTCTTCTGGCCGATGCGGAAGATGACGAACTCGGCCGGCTTGATGATCGCCACGCCGATCAGACAGATCAGCCGCCCGTTGTCGAGGTCGTTCTGCGTCATGGTCGTGCGGTCACAGCGCACGAAGTAGGCTTCCTCGGTGGTGGTGCCGAGCAGCGCCCCGCCCCGCCACTCGTTGTAGAGATAGTCGGAGATGGTCTGCCGCACATTGGCCCACAGGCGCTCGCCGTTGGGCTCGAACACCGCCCACTGCGTGCCGCGGTCGATCGAGGCTTCGAGGTAGTTGAAGTAGCGCCGGTCGGAGACGTACTTCCATTCCGGGTCGCTCGACGCCAGCCGGGCGCCCCAGACGCGATAGCCGCGGCCCGACAGGTAGCGCAGGCAGTTGACGCCGATCGGGTTCAGCAGTTCCTGCTGGGCGAAGTTGATGTCGCTCTCGAAGCGCAGCGCGCCGGTCACGACCTCGTTGGCGGGCGCCTTGTAGACGCCGCGTTGCGTGTCGTTGCGGGCATAGATGCCGGCCACGAAGCCCGAGGGCGGCAAGGCGATCTCGCGCGGGATGTCGTCGCGGCCCGGCCGGGCCAGCGGATTCGAGACGATCACCCACGGGTAATAGAGCGCCGCGTACTTCGAGTCGATGCGGCCGCGCGCGATGCGCATGCCGCCGGGCGTCTGGTTCGGCTCGCAGTCGAGCACCGCGATGCGGTAGGCGCGGCGCCGCTCGGCATGGCCGATCAGCGCGCCCTGGATCGCCTGCGCATCGGCGTACGCGCTGCTGCCGGGCGCCGCCACGATCGACACGTCCTCTAGCCCCGACAGGGTCGCCAGGGCATCGGCATAGCTGCCGGCCGTTCCTTCGGCGCCGGTGATCGGCGCGTTGCCGTCGGTGCCGCCGGCCATCACCAGCAGACGGCGGCCGTCGGTGTCACCGACCACCGCCGGCAGCGCCCGCACCGCGGCTGCCAGTTCGAAGGCGCTGACGCCGCTGCCGATCTGCGCCGCCACCAGGTTGGCCAGTGCGTCGGCCCGGTTTGCCGGGTTCTGCGCAAGCACGGTGCCGAGCCAGCGCGGATGCGCGGGCGCGTAGCCGAGCTCGTCCCACGACTGCGCATAGCCATCGGCGTCGATCACGTCGACCGCCAGCGTCACCAGGTTGGCGATCGCACCGGCGCCGCCGGGCGTGTCCCCGGCAGCCAGGCCGGTGAGCGACAGCGCCGTGTTGCCGCTGTCGAGCCAGGTCGCGCCGCTGCCGGTGTAGTGCGTCTCGGTGTCGCCGACCCGGATGCTCAGCAGGCTGCCCGCGGGCGCGGTGCCCAGCGTTCGCACCGTGGCGGGACGCGCCGCTTCGCGGAACAGCACCCGGCCGTTGTAGGCCGCACCCGCGAAGCGCGCGCGAATCGAGGCGCTCTCGGCGTCGGAGGCGCCGCTGAGCAAGATCCCGCTAGCCACTGCCGCCGTGTTGAGCGTGCGCACCACGTAGAGCCGCGAGCCACCGTTGTCGAAGTAGGCCCGCGCCGCGTGGGCGATGAAGTTGAGCCGCCGCGCGGCATCGTTCACATCGCCGAGCGCCAGGTTCTCGAGGCTGCCGTATATGCGCTCGAAATCGGGCAGGCTCGTGACCAGTTCCGGCACGCCGCCGAGCGGTCCGCGCCGCGTCGGCCCGACGAAGGCGGTGGTGCTGGTGCCGACCCCTTCGATCGACTTGGCGCGGAAGCTGGTTTCTTCGACGTAGACGCCGGGTGCCAGGTATTCGGGCATGGCCTATCTCCTTTGCATGAAGGTTGCGGGTGCTGGACGACGAGTGACTCGCTGGGCCTTCATGGCAATGCGAGCGCGAGGGAAACGGACTGCGAACGCCCGGAGGCGATCCGCAGGTCGAGCGTGGCGTGCGGCAGCGTGGCGCGATCGGCCTCGAGCTGGTCCGGGTCGACCAGCGGCGACACGGCCGGCGCAAGGCCGGCGCGCACGGCATCGGCGTGGGTGCGCAGGCCCGTGGCCGGGTCGTAGACGAGTTCGAGCGTCACGGCGATCTCGTTGACGACCACTGCCTCGGCCTCGTCGGACCAGGTGGTGACGGGCACGCCGGGCACCGGCACCAGCGCCTCGCCGCGCCAGTCGCTCAGGCCGCGCGCGACCACGCCGGCGCTGCTGCTGGCGATCAGCAGGGCGCCGCCGAGCGCGTCGCCGCTGGCGCTTTCTCGAACGCTGACGCGCAGCACCGCCCAGTTGACGCCCACGGGCGCATGGCTCGCAGGATACATCTCGACTTCGATCGGGCGGAACAATGAGGTGGATGGGTCCGCAGGGTCCGGTGCCGGGTCGCGCGGCAGCGCCAGCGCGGCGATGCGCGGCAGGTAGCTGCCGGAAAGGTCTCGCAGCGATGCGCTCAGCGCGACAGAGCCGATCGCGGGCACGGCCGGCGGCGCCTCGAAGGCAGCCTCGTGCGCGGCCAGCAGATCGGCGTGGGTGATCACGTAGAGCCCGCTGCGATTGCGCCGCACGCGCGCGCCATCGATGCGGACCTGCAGCGGCGCATCGACCGCCGCGCGCGTGCTCGCGTCGATGCAGCGCAGCGCGGCGAGCACGCGCGTGTCGATGTGTTCGAGTTCGCGGATGACAAGGCTCACGACTCGGCTCCTGCCGGCCGCGCCGTACCGTAGCCGAAGCGCGTCGCCACCACCGGCCCGGCTTCGAGCACGAGATCGGGATCGATGCGCACCAGCCGCGCCACATACGACACCGACAGGCGATACGGCGGCGCCAGCGCGTCCCAGATGCGCATCATGTCTTCCACCGGCAGCTCCGACGGGATGATCTGGATCACCTCCTCCGCGCTCCACGCGGCCTCGGGCGACAGCGACGACGCATCGAGGATCGGGTGCAGATACAACTGGCGCAGCGCCCACGTGAAAGGCAGCAGTTCGTCCTGCGCCGTGCCGGCCCACGCGGTGAGCAGGAAGTGCAGGTCAAGCCCCAACGGCGCCTGCTGCTGCGGCGACATCAGGCCGGGGCGCTGCTGGCGGTTGTGCTCGTTCACCGTCACGCGGTAGAGGTAGAGCGTGATGCGTGTCGTGTCGTCGATGGTGCCGGCCAGTTCGCCCGACGACACCAGCGCGAAATCGCAGGCCGGCATGGCCTGTGCACCCACGCTCGCCGGGTAGGTGTTGCGCAGGAAGGTCGCGATCGAAGCGCCTACCGAATGGATCGCCTGGATGTTGGCCATCTTCGTCAGCGCTCGTTGCGACGCATCCCGCGCGGCCTCACGGCCCCGCCGGCGCGGCCCGGTAGATCACGCTGCCTTCGGGCAGGCTGGTGCGCGTCATCACGCGCTGGCGCACCAGCCGCTCGAGCGCCGATCGCACATCGGGCAATGGCAGGTCGACGCCCATGCGCGGCAGCCACCATTGCGCAATGCCCTCTTCCGTATCGGCAGCCTGCGGCCAGCGCGCGAGATAGGCCTCGATGGCCTCGGCAGCGCGCTGCGTTCTGCTTTCCGCCGACCCGTCGAGCAATGCAGTCTCCAGGCAAAGTCATGCACTGTCATTGCGAATCGCGTGCCAATCGAGGGCTACGCGCAAGTGCTTGATTTGATTGGGAGCGACCGCGTTGCAGGGGCGGCAGCCGGGTCATTGCCGACCCGGCTGCGGCGACCCACCGGGGCGCGACGGACCCGGTCCTCGGTCGTAGTAGTCTTTGGCTCAGTGCGTCCGGAAAGTGAAAGGCCTCCCATGACTCCATCGCCTTCGATCGGCAAGCGCGGCCTGGGCCTGCTGCTCGCCGCCTTCGCGCTCGGCCTGCAGGCTCAGCCCACGGGCTGGCGCGGCGACTTCGTCTACTTCGCGGATKCCGCGCTGTTCACCGACTGCGCGACCGGCAAGCGCTGGCCSGTGGCGATGACCGCCGATGCGGTCGCCCTGCAGCGCAGCTACCTCGAATGGCGCAAGGAGCCGGCAGCGCCGCTGCTGGTCAACTTCGATGGCCGACTCGAAGTGCGCGAGGCGATGGAGGGACCGCCACGCGAGCAGATGGTGGTCGAGAAGTTCCGCTCGGTGGAGCCGGGCAACACCTGTGCGATCCTGACGGCCACGAAGGGCAAGTGAGGCGCTATTCGACCTTGCCGATGCGGTGGACCACCTTGGCCATCGCCTCCGCATCCTTGGCAACGAAGCGCTCGAACTCCGGCGCGTCGAGGTACTGCACATAGGTTCCGGCCGACTGCAGCGCCTGGACGGCGCGCGGGTCGCTGGCCGCGAACTTCGCGGCTTCGCGCAGCCGGCTGACGACCGCATCCGGCGTCGAAGCAGGCACGAACACGCCGGTCCATTGCGAATAGCTGACGGGAACCCCGAGTTCCTTCAGGCTCGGCACCTCGGGCAGGGTCGGGATGCGGCCCTCACCCCACTGCGCCAGCGCCCGCAGCTTGCCGGCCTGGATCTGCCCGGCCACCGTCGACGGGCCGGTGGCCACGGCGTCGACCTGGCCGCCGAGCAGCGCCACCACCGCCGGACCTGCGCCGGTGTAGGGAATGTGCAGCATCGACGTATGGGTGGCAGCCTTCATCTGTTCGACCGGCACATGCATCGTTCCATAGTTGCCGGAGGAGCCGAAGCTATAGCCACCGGGCTTCTCCCGAAGCGCCGCCGTGAATTGCCTGAAGTCCTTCCAGGGACTGTCGGCCTGAACCACGAGAACGACCGGGTCCGCGGTGAAGCGCGCGATCGGTTTCAACTGCGACAACTCGAACATCGGCCGCCGCTGCAGGATGGCGTCCGCTTCCGGCAGCACGACGACGGAAGACAGCGCCATCAGCACGGTGTACCCGTCGGGCTTGGCCTTGGCGACCTGCGACATCCCGATGCCGCCACCCGCGCCAGCCTTGTTCTCGATCACGATGGGCTGCTTCAGGTAGCGCCCCATGGCTTCCGCGACCGGCCGCGCGGCGATGTCAGCAACGCCGCCGGGAGGAAAGGGCACGATCATCGTGATGGGCTTCGAGGGATAGGCCTCCTGCCCCGCGGCCGGCGCGCCGACCAGCAACGCGGTCGCTGCCAGGCCGACCAGTGCCCAGGCTTTCTTTGAATCGATCATGAGTGTGTCTCCGTTTTCTTGAATTGGTCTTGTTGCCGGACGCGAAGCGTCAACGGGTGCGAACGCGGTTGTTCAGTTCGCCCAGTCCGGTGACGGCGACACGGACCAGATCACCGTCCTGCAGGAACTTCGGCGGCGTGTGGCCGATGCCGACGCCGACCGGCGTACCCGTCGCGATGATGTCGCCGGGCAGCAGCGTCATCGCCTTCGACAAGGTCGAGATCAAGGTCGGGACGTCGAAGATCAGGTCGGTCAGCACACCGGTCTGGCGCAGCTCGCCGTTGACCCAGGTCTGCACCTTGAGCGAGTCGACCGGCGCCTCGTCCACGGTCGCGATCCAGGGACCGACGGGACAGAAGCTGTCCAGCGACTTGCCCAGGAACCATTGCGCGTGGTCCTTCTGCAGGTCGCGCGCCGTCACGTCGTCGAGGGCGATGAAGCCGAAGACCTTGCCGAGCGCGTCGGCCTTGGCGACGTTACGGCATTCGGCGCCGATCACCACGCCGATCTCGCCCTCGTAGTCGACCGACGCGGTGTGCGCGGGATCGAAGCGGATGTCGTCGTTCGGGCCGGCCAGCGAGGTGGTCGCCTTGGTGAAGATCTGCGGGAAGGCCGGCACCGCAGAGGCGCTGCTGGTGGCGTTGAAGCCGCTCTTGTCGAACTCGGCGGCATGCTCCGTGTAGTTCTTGCCGACGGCGAAGATGTTGCGGACCGGGAC
>NZ_JBFUIU010000097.1:0-17937 GCF_056401695.1 Variovorax sp. P4_D9 | reverse complement strand
CCCAACCCGCTGGTCTGGTAGAGCACCGGCAGCARSGTGAAGCCGATGCCGGTGCGCCGCGCGGCGCGCAGCAGCGCCAGGCTCAGGGTCGCATCGTCGGCATAGGGACGGCCGTCGGCGTCGTGGTGCACGTACTGGAACTCGCAGACGCTGGTGTAGCCGGCTTCGAGCATCTCGGCATAGAGCCAGGTCGCGACGGCTTCCATCTGCTCGGGCCCGAGGCGCGCGGCGAAGCGGTACATGAGCGTGCGCCAGCTCCAGAAGCTGTCCTGCTGCTCGGCACGGTGCTCGGTGAGGCCCGCGAAGGCGCGCTGGAAGGCATGCGAGTGCAGGTTCGGCATGCCGGGGATCAAGGGGCCTTGCACCGTGGCTGCGCCGGATGGCTGCGCCGCATCGGATTGCACCTGCGTCAGCTGCCCGGCCTCGTTCCATGCCAGCAGCACGTTCTTCGCCCATCCGGACGGCAGCAGCGCATCGGCCGCGAACAGCGTGCGCGTCATACCGCCTGCCCTGCTGCGATGCGGCCCTGACGCACCACGGTGCGCAGCGGCCGCTGGCCGAACCAGTACGCGAGCTCGGCCGCATCCTGCACGTTCCACAGCACGAAGTTGGCCGGCTGGCCCACATGCAAGGCGCCGTGCGTGTGCTGCAGGCCCAGCGCGCGCGCCGCGTGCCGCGTCACGCCGGCCAGCGCCTCGGGCACCGTGAGGCGGAACAAGGTGCAAGCCATGTTGACCATCAGCAGCAGGCTCAGCGCCGGAGAGGTGCCCGGGTTGTGATCGGTTGAGACGGCCATCGGCACACCGGCCGCACGCAATGCGTCGATCGGCGGCAGATGGGTGTCGCGCAGCGTGTAGTAGGCGCCGGGCAGCAGCACGGCGACCGTGCCGGCCGCGCGCATCGCTTCGATGCCTTCGGCCGACAGGTGCTCGATGTGATCGCAGGACAGCGCGCCGTATCGCGCGGCCAGCGCGGCGCCGCCCATGTCCGACAGCTGCTCGGCATGCAGCTTGACCGGCAGCCCCAGCGCCTGTGCCGCCTGGAAGACACGCTCGGTCTCGTGCAGCGAGAAGGCGATGCGCTCGCAGAAGACGTCGACCGCATCGACCAGCCCTTCGGCAGCCAGCGCCGGCAGCATCTCGTTGCAGACCAGATCGATGTAGTCGCCACTGCGGCCCGCGTATTCGGGTGGCAGCGCATGGGCGCCGAGGAAGGTGGTGCGCACCGTCACGCCATAGGCCTCGCCGAGCCGTCGCGCCACGCGCAGCTGCTTGCCCTCGTGCGCCAGCGCGAGGCCGTAGCCCGACTTGATCTCGATCGCGCAGACGCCATCGGCCAGCAGTTGTTCGAGCCGGGCCGCGGCCTGGGCATACAGCGCGTCTTCATCGGCCTCGCGCGTGGCGCGCACCGACGAAACGATGCCGCCGCCGGCCTTGGCGACCTCTTCGTAGCTCGCACCGGCCAGCCGCATCGCGAATTCGTTTGCGCGCTGGCCGCCGTAGACCAGGTGCGTGTGGCAATCGACCAGGCCGGGCGTGACGAGTGCGCCAGCGCAGTCGAAGCGCGGCAGGCCGGCACGCGCGGCGGGCAGCGCCGCGCGCTCGCCGATCCATTCGATCTTTCCGTTGGCGACCACGATCGCGGCGTCGACATCGAGGACCCGGTCGTCTGCCAGGGCCCCGGGCGCCAGCCGCAGGTATTCCCAGACACCGTCGGCGGAAGCAAAGGAGGAAGTGTTCATGGTGTCGGGGCGCCTGTGCTGTCGGATATCGCTTCAAGCCGCACCGCGACCAGCGCGGCATCGGTATCGGATGGGGTCGCCTGCCATCCGTGGGCGCTGTGCTCCCACCAGAGGCCGGCGCCGGGATCGAGGGTCGTCGTCTCATCCGACCGCAACTGCCAGCACCCGCGCAGCGCGAGCAACAGGCCGGCCTCGGCGGGCGCGATGACCTCGCTCGCGCCCAGCACCCGCACGTCGGCGCGCAGGCCGCCGCGCCGCGTCATCAGGTTGAAATCGGTCGAGGTCCCGCCGAGCAGGTCGCAGTCGAGCGCCACGTCGCCTGAAAAGGCGAATGGCGCATGCGGCCGATCGAGCCGGTGGTCGATGTGGCCATCGCCCGAGCGCAGCCGCACGCCCGCACCGTCGAGCAGCATGATCACGCGGTCGACGCCGGCGAAGGCCGAGAACGGGCCGGCCTGGTCGATGGTCGCGATGCTCACGCGCCAGTCGAAGCCCTCGATGCCCGCGCCCTCGGGGCGGCAGACGATCTCGCGCGTCGTGCCGCCGCCGTTCTTCCAGGGCATGGCGGCGAGCGAGGCGGTGTCGAAGCGATGGGTTGGCACGGCCGCGCTGGACTACTTGATCATCGGCAGGTTCAGCCCCTGCTTCTTCGCGGTCGCGATGGCGATGTCGTAGCCGGCATCGGCGTGGCGCATGACACCGGTGGCCGGGTCGTTCCACAGCACGCGCTCGATGCGCTTCGCCGCGGCGTCGGTGCCGTCGCAGACGATCACCACGCCCGAGTGCTGCGAATAGCCCATGCCGACGCCGCCGCCGTGGTGCAGGCTGACCCAGGTCGCGCCGCCCGCGGTGTTCAGCAGCGCGTTGAGCAGCGGCCAGTCGGAGACCGCATCGCTGCCGTCCTTCATGCTTTCGGTCTCGCGGTTCGGACTCGCAACCGAGCCGGTGTCGAGGTGGTCGCGGCCGATCACGATCGGGCCCTTGAGCTCGCCCGACTTGACCATCTCGTTGAAGGCCAGGCCGGCCAGGTGGCGCTCGCCCAAGCCCAGCCAGCAGATGCGCGCCGGCAGGCCCTGGAAGGCGATGCGCTCGCGCGCCATGTCGAGCCAGCGGTGCGTGTGCTTGTTCTCGGGGAACAGCTCCTTGATCTTGGCGTCGGTCTTGTAGATGTCTTCCGGATCGCCCGAGAGCGCGACCCAGCGGAACGGACCCTTGCCCTCGCAGAACAGCGGCCGGATGTAGGCCGGCACGAAGCCCGGGAAGTCGAAGGCGTTCTTCACGCCTTCGTCGAACGCGACCTGGCGGATGTTGTTGCCGTAGTCGACGGTCGGGATGCCCATCGCCTGGAAGTCAAGCATCGCCTGCACGTGCACGGCGCAGGACTTGGCTGCGGCCTTGCGCAGCATCGGATGCTGCGTGGCATCGGCCTTGGCGGCTTCCCATTTCGCCAGCGTCCAGCCGATCGGCAGGTAGCCGCTCGCGAGGTCGTGGGCCGAGGTCTGGTCGGTCACGAGGTCGGGCTTGATGCCGCCGGCCTTGGCGCGCTTCACCAGCTCCGGCAGGATCTCGGCCGCATTGCCGAGCAGGCCGATCGACACCGCTTCCCTGGCGGCCGTGTGCTTCTTGATCAGCGCGATCGCGTCGTCGATGTCCTTGGCCTGCTTGTCGAGATAGCGGGTGCGCAGGCGGAAGTCGATGCTGGCCTGCTGGCACTCGATGTTGAGCGACACGGCGCCTGCCAGCGTCGCGGCCAGCGGCTGCGCGCCGCCCATGCCGCCGAGGCCGGCCGTGAGGATCCACTTGCCTGAGAGGTCGTCGTTGTAGTGCTGGCGGCCGGCCTCAACGAAGGTCTCGAAGGTGCCCTGCACGATGCCTTGGCTGCCGATGTAGATCCAGCTGCCAGCCGTCATCTGGCCGTACATCATCAGGCCCTTGCGATCGAGCTCGCTGAAGTGCTCCCAGGTGGCCCACTTCGGCACCAGGTTCGAATTGGCGATCAGCACGCGCGGCGCGTTCTCGTGGGTCTTGAACACGCCTACCGGCTTGCCCGACTGCACCAGCAGCGTCTCGTCGTCGTTCAGTTGCTTGAGCGATTCGAGGATCTGGTCGAACGAGGCCCAGTCACGAGCCGCGCGGCCGATGCCCCCGTACACCACGAGGTCCTGCGGGCGCTCGGCCACTTCGGGGTCGAGGTTGTTCTGCAGCATGCGGAACGCGGCTTCGGTGAGCCAGCTCTTGCAGTTCAGCGCGCTGCCGCGCGGTGCGCGGATCACGCGGCTCGCATCGTGGCGCGGGTCGATGGTGCCGGCGAGGAATTTTTCGGGTGCGTTCATGGCGATGTTCCTTTCGAGGACGGGTCTGGTGGACGTTTTCAGGCGTGGCTGGGCAGGATGGCCTGGACTGCGGCGGGCCACTGGCCCTGGCGTGCCCACTGGCGCATGGCTTCGATCGACGGAGCGAGGAAGCGGTCCTGGTCGATGAAGGCGACGCGTTCGCGGATGGCGGCGAATTCGGCTTCGAGCAGCGGCGAGCTCTTCAAGCCTCTTTTCAGCTCGATGCCTTGCGCGGCAGCCATCGCCTCGATGCCGACGACCACGGCGGTGTTGTCGACCATGTCGCCGAGCCGGCGGCCCGCGAAGGTCGCCATCGACACGTGGTCTTCCTGATTGGCCGAGGTCGGCAAGCTGTCGACGCTGGCCGGATGCGCGAGCGATTTGTTCTCCGAGGCCAGCGCCGCGGCCGTGACCTGGGCAATCATGAAGCCCGAATTGACGCCGCCATCACGCACCAGGAACGGCGGCAGGCCCGACAGGCCGCTGTCGAGCAGCAGCGCCATGCGGCGTTCGGAGATCGCGCCGATCTCGGCCACCGACAGCGCGATGATGTCGGCCGCGAAGGCCACCGGCTCGGCGTGGAAGTTGCCGCCCGAGATCACGTCGCCGTTGTCGAACACCAGCGGATTGTCGGAAGCCGCGTTGGCCTCGATGCGCAGCACGCGGGCCGCATGCGCGAGGTTGTCGAGGCAGGCGCCCATCACCTGCGGCACGCAGCGGATCGAGTACGGGTCCTGCACGCGGCCGCAGTTGGCATGCGAGGGCAGGATCTCGCTGCCTTCGAGCAAGGCGCGCACCGCGCCCGCCACCGCGATCTGGCCCGGCTGGCCGCGCGCCGCGTGGATGCGGGCATCGAAGGGCTTGATCGAGCCCTGGATCGCCTCGAGCGACAGCGCGCCCGCCATCAGGCCGGCCGCGAAGACGTCCTCGGCACCGAACAGGCCGGCCAGCGCGAGCGCAGTCGACACCTGCGTGCCGTTGAGCAGCGCCAGGCCTTCCTTGGGGCCGAGCACGAAGGGCTCCATGCCGACACGGCGCAGCGCGTCAGCACCGCCGATGACCTCGCCGTCGGGCGCGGTGACCTCGCCCTCGCCGATCAGCACGCAGGCCAGGTGCGCCAGCGGCGCCAGGTCGCCCGAGGCGCCGACCGAACCCTTCGACGGAATGCGCGGCAGCAGGCCGGCATTCGACAGCGCCAGCAGCGCATCGACGATCCCGGGCCGCACGCCCGAGTGCCCGCGCGCCAGGCTCACCGCCTTGGTCGCCAGCACCAGCCGCACCACGCCGGCCGCCAGCGGCTCGCCGGTGCCGGCGCTGTGCGACAGCACCAGGTTGCGCTGCAGTTCGGCCAGCCGCTCGGGCGGGATGATGGTCTGCGCCAGCTTGCCGAAGCCGGTGTTGATGCCGTAGACCACCTCGCCGGCGTCGACGATGCGGCGCACCGTGGCCTGGGCCGCCAGCAGACCGGCGCGCGCCGACGGATCGAGCGCCAACTGCACGCCACCGGCATGCACACGGCGCAGAGTCGCGAGGTCGACGTCGCCGGGGGCGAGGACGATCGCTGCGGCATCGGTTGTTGTTGTGGTGGTCATGGGTCTCTCCTGTCTATACAAGTAGGCGCGCGCGAAATCAAAAACGGGACGTGCGCGTTCAGCCGAATGAAGGGTTGCCGTCAGCTCGGAATCGGCTGCCGAGGCGATAGCGTGAAGCGGGATGCAGGCAACGCACCACCGTGACCGGCTGGGTCCGGGTCCAGGTGCGGCGCGTCAGCAGCAGGCAGGGGTCGGTCACCGGCATCGCCAGGCGCTCAGCCTGCTCGGGGGTCGGCAGCACCGCGTCGACCACGTGCTCGATCTGGTCGAAGGGCACGTTGCGCACCAGGTATTCGCTCGGCGGAACCAGCGAGAAGTCCTGGTCGAGAAAGTCGGGCACCACGCGCGGATTGACGTAGCGGTCCTCGAGCTGCACCGGGATCTCGTTCTCGAGGTGCAGGCAGACCGTGTGGAACACCGACTCGCCGGGCCGCAAGTCGAGCCAGACCGCGACGTCGGGCGAGGCGGCGATGCGCTCGGCCGTCAGGAACTCGCAGCGGTAGTCGTGGCCGCGCTCGCGGATCTCGCTCGCGATGTTGGCGATCTGCAGCAGGGTCGACTGCGGCTTGTCCTCGGCCACGAAGCTGCCGACACCGGCCACCCGCACGATGCGCCCCTGCTCGACCAGCTCGCGCAGCGCGCGGTTGACCGTCATGCGCGCCACGCCGAACTGCGCCACCAGCTCGCTCTCCGACGGCAGGCGGTGGCCGGCGCTCCAGGAGCCGTCCTGGATCTTGTGCGTGATGAAGGCCTTGATCTGCTCGTACAGCGCCAGCGCCGGCGACGTCGAGGCCGAAGCGCGAGGCTGTGCGCTGCGGCGGGTGTCGTTGGCTTTGCGAAGGCTGGCGGTGGTCATGCAGTTTCTCTTCAGAGGGGGATCAATGCTCGGCAGCGGCCATCGACTCGGCGCGGATCTCTTCGGTCAGGCGCGCCTTGATGTCCATAAACTCGGGCGAGGTCTTGATCGTGTAGTGGCGCGGATGGCCGAAGTCGACCGGGATCTCGGTCTTGATGCGGCCCGGCCGGGCGCTGAACACCGCGACCCGGTTTGCCATGAAGATCGCCTCGTCGATGTCGTGGGTGACGAACAGCACCGTCTTGCGGGCCGACTCCCAGATGCCGAGCAGCAGTTCCTGCATCAGCACGCGGGTCTGGTTGTCGAGCGCACCGAAGGGCTCGTCGAGCAGYAGCATCTTGGGGTCGTTGGCGAGTGCGCGCGCGATCGCGGTGCGCTGCTGCATGCCGCCCGAGAGCTGCTTCGGGAAGTGGTTCTCGAAGCCGCGCAGGCCGACCTTGGCGATGAAGAAATCGCTGCGCTCCTTCTGGTCGGCCTCGCTCATGCCGCGCTCGCGCAGGCCGAAGCGGATGTTCTGCGCGATCGTGAGCCAGGGGAACAGCGTGTAGCTCTGGAACACCACGCCGCGGTCCGCCCCCGGACCTTCGATGGTCTGGCCGTCGAGCAGCACGCGGCCCTCGGTCGGATAGTCGAGCCCGGCGACGATGCGCAACAGGGTCGACTTGCCGCAGCCCGACGGGCCGAGGATGGTGACGAAGTCGTTCTCGCGCACTTCGAAGTCGATCGGCAACAGCGCCTGCGTGGTCTGGCCGCGCGTGCCGGTGAAGGTGCGCGAGACACCGCGAATCGAAAGCTGGTTCATCAGATCGTGCTCCAGGCGAAGAGGCGGCGGTTGAGCGCCTTGAAGGCGAAGTCGGAGATCAGGCCGATGACGCCGATGACGATGATCCCGAAGATGATCTGTCCGGTGTTCAGCAGCGCCTGGCTGTCGGTGATCATGTGGCCGATGCCGGACGAGGATCCGATCAGCTCGGCCACGATCACGTAGGTCCAGGCCCAGCCCAGCACCAGGCGCAGCGTCTCGGCGATGCCCGGCGCGGCGCCCGGGATCAGCACCCGCGCGACGATGCCGCGGCTGTTGGCGCCCAGCGTGTAGGCGGCCTCGACCAGGTCACGCCGCGCGCTGCCCACCGTGACCGCCACCATCAGCGTGATCTGGAACACCGAGCCGATGAAGATCACCAGCAGCTTCTGCGTCTCGCCAATGCCGGCCCAGAGGATTAAGAGCGGAATGAAGGCCGAGGCCGGCAGGTAGCGGCAGAACGACACGAAGGGCTCGAAGAAGGCCTCGACGCTCTTCCAGGTACCCATCGCGATGCCCAGCGGCACGGCCACGAGGGTCGCCAGTACGAAGCCGCCGAAGACGCGCCACACCGTCATGCCGATGTCGTGGCTGAAGTTGTACTCGGTGAACAGCCGCACGGCTTCCCTGACCATCGTGATCGGGCTGGCCAGGAAGGTCGGCGAGACGAGGCCGCCGAGCGTGAAGAAGGCCCAGACCACCACGAAGACCACGAAGAAGCCGACGCCGAGCAGCCAGCGCGCGCGCGCGCTGACGGGCTCGAGCGGCGCCAGCGCGCGGCGCCGGCGAGGCACCGCAGGGGTGGCCGGGGCGCTGGGAATCACCGGCTTGGATGAGTTCATGACAGGCGTCGCGCTCATGATCGTCGGCGTCCGTTACTTGACGAAGCTGGTGTCGAAGGTGGCGGCGAGGTCGTCGGGCACCTTGCGGATCACGCCCGACTCCAGCAGGATCGCCTGGGCATCCTTCATGAACGGCGTGATGTCGTTGGCGAAGAACTTCTGGTTGGTCGCCTTGTCCGACCAGCGCAGGTAGGCCGACGACTTGGCGAACTGCTCGCCGGTCTGCTTGACCGCTGCGCCCATGATCTCGTTCGACTTGGCCGGATCGTTCTTGATCATCTCGATCGCTTCGAAATAGGAGTTGGCCAGCGCCTGGGCCGCCTTGGCATTGGTCTTGAGCCAGGTCGGCGCGCAGCCGACCGTGTCGATCACCATCGGGTAGTCGAGCGTGGTCGCCAGGATCTTGCCGGCGGCGGGGTTGTTGCGCACGGTCGAGAGATAGGGCTCGTAGGTCATCGCGGCGTCGTTCTGGCCGGCGACGAAAGCCTGTGCGGCGGGCTGCGGTTCGAGCGAGACCAGCTTGACGTCCTTCATGCTCATGCCGTTCTTGTTGAGCATCCAGGCCAGGCCGAAGTACGGCGCGGTTCCCGGCGCGCTGACGCCGATGGCCTTGCCCTTGAGGTCGGCGAAGCTATTGACGTCGTTGCGCACGGCCAAGCCGTCGGCACCGTAGGACTTGTCCATCTGGAAGATCTGCACGATCGGCACGCCGTTGGCGCTCCAGGCGACGTGGGTCTCGACCGTGGTGGCCGCGCACTGGATCGCGCCCGAGGCCAGGGCCAGGTGGCGGTCCTTCTGCGGGATCATGCGCAAGTCGACCTCGAGTCCGTTCTTCTTGAAGATCCCGGCCTTGTCGGCCAGCGTCAGCGGCGCGAAGCCGGTCCAGCCGGACATGCCCAGCGTGATCTTGGTGTCTTCGGCATGGGCGCCCGTCGCCATGCCCGCGATACATGCGCCTGCCGCCACCAGCGAGGCGATTTTTCCGACCGTCTTGACCATTCAGGTTCTCCTGTTGCGTTTCAAAAATTTCGGCTCGCCGGCGACGCGAAAGACGCGAACTCCAGCAGTGCGGCCGAGTTTGGTTCCCCGCGATGCACCTGTATATACAGGTTAACCCGGAATTGCGCTCCGGGTCAACAGCGGCTTCGCCCCTTGTCAGTGCGCGAAAGCGGTTTCATGCACCAAAAGCTGTCTAGCCAGGATTTGGCGACGGCGAACGCATGGAGATTCGCAAGCGGCGTGCCAAGCCGATTGGCCTAGCGCGTGAGCGCGTCGGCCTGCTTCGAAACGCTGGTCTTGACCATCGCGGCGAAGGGCTCGGCCAGCGGCGACGCGAAACTCCCGGCCGGCGGATAGGCCAGCACCACCGACTGCAGCGCAAGCTGGCCGCGCAGCCGCCGGCAGGCGATGCGCTTGCCGTCGTAGGCCTGGTCGCGCACCGGCCGGGTCGTGAGCAGCGACACGCCGAGCCCGTTCGCCACCAGCGAGCGGATCATTTCGAGCGAAGCGCTCTCGTGCGCGATCCGCGGTGCGACACCGGCATCGCGGAACAGCGAAAGAAAGTACTCGCGGCTGTGCGGCAGGTTGATCAGCACCAGCGGCTCGCGCGCCAGGTCGGCGATGCGCAGGCTCGTGGCCTGGGCCAACCGGTGCCCCCAGGGCAGCAGCGCGTAGGGCCGCAGCTGCATCACGGGCGCCAGCCGCACGCCGCGGGCCAGGCCCAGGTCGTACATCAGCGCGACGTCGAGCGCGCCGCGTTCCAGCATGCGCGTCAGCGTCTCGGTGTCGCCTTCGACCAGCTGCACCTCGATGGCCGGCCAGGCCGCAGCCATGCGGGACAGCATGTCGGGCAGCCAGCGCGGCGCCAGGGTGCTCAGACAGCCGACGCGCAGCAGGCCGGCCAACTCGCCGGAGCGCGGCGCAGCGAGCGTGCGCGCCTGTTCGAGCAGAGCGTGCGCCTCGCGATGGCGCAAGGCACCGCGGGCTGTCAGCTCGAGCCCACGCGCGTGCAGCCGGATGAACAGCGGCTCGCCCCACAACTCTTCGAGGTCGGCGATGGCCTTGGAGATCGACGGCTGCGAGACGCTGAGCGCCTCGGCCGCCCGCGCGGCGCCGCCGTGCCGAGCCGCGGCAACGAAGTATTCGAGCTGGCGAAGGTTCAGGTGAATCATGTTTCTTGATCCAGAGCATCAATCAACAGTATTTTGAATTGATTCAATGCACAGCGACCATGGCGACCTTCCGGTCACGAAAGGACCCCTGCCATGACAGCCTCCGTCCGTCCGCTCGACGGCATCCGCATCCTCGACTTCACCCGCGTGCTCGCGGGCCCGCTCTCCACCGCGCTGCTGGCCGACCTGGGCGCCGAGGTGATCAAGATCGAATCGCCGCAGGGCGACGACTACCGCGCCATCGGCCCGATGAAGAATGGCCAGAGCGCGCTCTTCACGGTGATGAATCGCAACAAGAAGAGCCTGGTGCTCGATCTGAAGCACCCCGACGCGGTGCGGCTGGTGCACGAACTCGCGGCCTGCGCCGACGTGGTGGTCGAGAACTTCCGCCCCGGCGTGGCCGAGCGGCTCGGCATCGGCCCCGATGCGCTGCTGCGGCTGAACCCCAAGCTGGTCTATGTGAGCGTCTCGGGCTTCGGCCAGACCGGCCCGTATGCCCACCGCCCGGCCTACGACATCATCGTGCAGGCCATGAGCGGCCTGATGGAAGCCACCGGCGACCCCGACGGCGCACCGACGCTGGTCGGCGAGGCGGTGTCGGACGTGGTGGCCGGCTTGTTCGCCTCCTGGGCCACGCTGGCGGCACTGCTGCAGACCCAGCGCACGGGCCGCGGCCAGCATGTCGACGTCGCGATGTTCGACACCACGCTGAGCTTCCTCGCGACGTCGATGGCGCGCTTCCTGTTCACCGGCAAGCCGGCGCGCCGGGTCGGCAACCGGCATCCGCTGTCGGCGCCCTTCGGCGTCTATCGCGCGCAGGACGGCCACTTCGCGCTGGCGGTCCTCAACAAGAAGCTGTTCGATGCGATGGCCCTCGCGATGGAGATCCCCGCACTCGTGCAGGACCCGCGTTTCACCACCGACGAACTGCGCTCCGCGCAGGAGCCCGCGCTGCGCCGGCTGATCGAAGACTGGGCCGGCACGCATCCGGTCGATGAGGTCGTGCGCCGGCTCGACGCTGCGGGCGTGCCCGCCGCACCGATCTGGAACATCGAACAGGCGCTCGTCTCGCCGCAGGCCCGGGCGCGCGAACTGCTGCGCGAGGTACACGACGATCGCCTGCCCGGCCTTCGGCTGCCGACCCAGCCCGTGCGCTTCAACGGCGCAGCACCGAACCACAGCATGCGCGCTCCCGCGCTCGGTGAGCACACCGACGAATTGCTGGCGAGGCTGCTGGGCAGCGGCCTCAACAAGCTGGCCGAGCTGCGCTCGGCCGGTGTTTTCGGCGCAACAGCCGCCTCCTCTTCATCTCACAAGGAAACGACATGACACGACTCGGCGTCACCGAAGAAGACCAGGCCCTCGCCGATGCGGTCGCACGCTACGCGGCCGAAGCCTTGGCGCCGCTGGCGCGCGCCATCGACGAGGAAGAGCGCTCGGCCAGCTGCCATGTGCCGCAGCTGGCGGCGCTCGGCGTGATGGGCATGAACCTGCCCGAGCGCTGGGGCGGGCCCGGCGTATCGCCGACCGCGATGCTGCTGTCGCTGGTCGAGATCTCGCGCGCCTGCGCAGCCACCTCCTCGATGATCGGCGCTCACTACCTCGGCACCGACGCGGTGCTGATCGGCGGCGACGATGCCCAGCGCGCGCGCTACCTGCCGCGCGCCGCCAGCGGCGAATGGCTGGCCGGCTTCGCGCTGACCGAACCGCGCGGCGGCTCGCACCCGGCCGACCTGCGCACGCGCGCCGTGCGCGACGGCGACCACTACCGCATCGACGGCGTCAAGCACTTCATCTCGAACGCGGCCGAAGCCAAGTTCCTGGTGGTCTTCGCCAAGACCGACGCCACGGCCGGCGCGCGCGGCGTCAGCGCCTTCATCGTCGACACCGACCTGCCCGGCGTGACCGTCTCGTCGCCCGAGAAGCTCATGGGCATCCGCGGCGGCCACGCCTTCGAGGTCGCCCTCGAATCGGTGCGGGTGCCGGCGGCGAATCGCCTCGGCGAAGAAGGCAGCGGCTTCAAGACCGCGATGAAGGTGCTCGACAACAGCCGCCTCGACGTCGCCGCGACCTCGCTCGGCATCGCCGAAGCGGCGCTGGCGGCGGCCGTGGCGTGGGCCCGCGAGCGCCAAATCGGCGGCGAGCCACTGGCCGGCAAGCAGGGCATCCAGTGGATGCTGGCCGACATGAAGCTGCGGCTCGAAGCATCGTGGGGCCTGACGATGCAGGCCCTGGCACTGCGCACCGCCGGCGAGCCGTTCACGCTGCAATCCGCCATGGCCAAGCTCCATGCGTCCGAGATGGTGGCCTTCGTGACCGACGCGGCACTGCAGATCCACGGCGGCTACGGCTTCACGCGCGAGATGCCGCTCGAACGCTACGTGCGCGACGCACGCATCCTGCGCATCTACGAGGGCTCGTCGGAGATCCAGCGCAACATCATCGCGCGCATCGTGCTGGGCTGAGGCCCGGCTTGGCCCGAAGGCTGCGGCGGTCCCATAATTGACCTTTACGTCAACGTCAATTCCATCACCCATGCCGGCCACTCCCTTCGTCCCCCAGGATCCAGACTATGCGCAGCGCGTGCGCGAGAGCTTCGAGCGCCAGGGCGCCATGGCCACCATCGGCGCGCGGCTGGGCGAGATCGCGCCGGGCCGTGTGGCGATCGAACTCGACTGGGCCGCGGGCTTGACCCAGCAGCACGGCTTCCTTCACGCCGGCATGGTGGCCACCGCGCTCGACTCGGCCTGCGGCTACGCCGGCTTCACGCTGATGCCGGCCGATGCCGCGGTGCTGACCATCGAATACAAGATCAACCTGCTCGCGCCCGCCAAGGGCCAGAGCTTCCGCATGGTCGGCAGCGTGGTCAAGCCCGGCCGCACGATCACGGTCTGCGAGGGCCATGCCTACGCGATCGACGAGGGCCGGGAAAGGCTGGTGGCCACCATGGGGTGCACGCTGATGGCAGTTTTCGGCCGCGAAAACATCCGCGCGTGACGGCCGCGGGCGGGCACGACCAAGCGACAATGAGGACCGGCCCGCCGCCGTGACCCTGGCGGGCCGTCCTTCATCCAACGCCCACCAGTGTCCGCCTTGCCCATCGCCTCTTCCGTCTCCGCGCTCGCGCCTTCGTCCGGCGCCGACGACCCGCAGCTGATCCTCCACGAGATCTTCGGCTACGCGCAGTTCCGCGGCCCCCAGCAGGCGATCGTCGACCACGTCGTGGCCGGCGGCGACGCCCTGGTGCTGATGCCCACCGGCGGCGGCAAGTCGCTGTGCTACCAGATCCCCGCCATCGCCCGCCAGCGCGCGGGCCATGGCGTGACGGTGGTGGTGTCGCCGCTGATCGCGCTGATGCACGACCAGGTTGGCGCGCTGCACGAGGCCGGCGTCGATGCCGCCTTCCTCAATTCCACGCTCGACTGGGAGCAGACCCAGGACGTCGAGCGCCGCATGCTGCGCGGCGAGATCACGCTGCTGTATGCGGCGCCCGAGCGCGTCAACACGCCGCGCTTCCTGTCGCAACTCGATTCGC
Organism: Variovorax sp. P4_D9; assembly: GCF_056401695.1. Lineage (NCBI taxonomy): Bacteria > Pseudomonadati > Pseudomonadota > Betaproteobacteria > Burkholderiales > Comamonadaceae > Variovorax > Variovorax sp. P4_D9. The sequence goes on along the minus strand of NZ_JBFUIU010000097.1, from coordinate 4,065 downwards.
TCAGGGAGCGCGGCAAGCTGGCGTTGTTCGCGATCGACGAGGCCCATTGCGTGAGCCAGTGGGGCCACGACTTCCGCCCCGAGTACCGCGCCCTCACGGTGCTGCACGAGCGCTATCCCGGCGTGCCGCGGATTGCGCTCACCGCCACTGCCGATGCGCTGACCCGGGCCGACATCGTCGAGCGGCTGCAGCTCGAGGAGGCGCGCCAGTTCGTCTCGAGCTTCGACCGGCCGAACATCCGCTACACCATCGTCGAGAAGAAGGAAGCCACCACGCAGCTGCTGCGCTTCATCGAACGCGAGCACGAGGGAGATGCCGGCGTGGTCTATTGCCAGTCGCGCAAGCGGGTCGAGGACGTGGCGCAGACGCTGCGCGACGCCGGCATCAACGCCCTGCCCTACCACGCGGGCCTCGATGCCGCCGTGCGTCAGAAGCACCAAGATCGCTTCCTGCGCGACGAAGGCATCGTGATGGTCGCCACCATCGCCTTCGGCATGGGCATCGACAAGCCCGACGTGCGCTTCGTGGCCCACCTCGACATGCCGAAGAACATCGAGGGCTACTACCAGGAAACCGGCCGCGCCGGCCGCGACGGCGCCGCGGCCGACGCCTGGATGGCCTACGGCCTGCAGGACGTCGTGAACCAGCGCCGCATGATCGACGAGAGCCCGGCCGGCGAGGACTTCAAACAGGTCATGCGCGGCAAGCTCGACGCCCTACTGTCGCTGGCCGAAGCCAGCGATTGCCGGCGCGTGCGGCTGCTCGGCTACTTCGGTGAGAAGAGCACGCCCTGCGGCAATTGCGACAACTGCATCACGCCGCCGCAGGTGTGGGACGGCACCGATGCGGCGCGCAAGCTGCTGTCGACCATCTACCGGGTGCAGCAGCAAAGCGGCATCAGCTTCGGCGCCGGCCACATCATGGACATCCTGCGCGGCAAGGCGACCGAGAAGGTCAAGCAGTTCGGCCACGAGCGCGTCAGCACCTTCGGCATCGGCGACGAATTCAGCGAGGCGCAGTTGCGCGGCGTGCTGCGCCAGCTGATCGCCACCGGCGCGCTGGCGGTCGACGCCCAGGCCTACAACACGCTGCAGCTCACCGACGGTTCGCGCGCCGTGCTCAAGGGCGAGATCCAGGTGATGCTGCGCGAATCGGTCTCGTCGCCGGCGGAGCGCAAGTCGCGGCGCGAGAAGACAGCACGAGACGCGCCCCCGCCCGCCGCGGCGTCGCTCGACGCCGCCGGCCAAGCCCGCTTCGCCGCCCTCAAGGCCTGGCGCGCCGAAGTCGCGAAGGAGCACAACCTGCCGGCCTACGTGATCTTCCACGACGCCACGCTGGCGGCGATCGCCGAGCGCGCGCCGGCGACCCTCGAAGACCTGCAGGGCATCAGCGGCATCGGCACCAAGAAGCTCGACGCCTACGGCGAGGACGTGCTGCGCGTCTGCCGGGCTTTCTAGCACCCACGCTCCCCCACTGCGTGTGGGTCGCTGCCCCCCGAGGGGGCCGCAGGCCGCCTTGGGTCGGCCCGGCGCCGGCCTGAGCCCGCGCGGCCGGGCCCTAAGGACGGGGGACGATGCGGTTTTCGCGCAGGGACGGGCGGACCAGGTAGCGAGTGCCGGCGGCCTCGGCCTTGCCGAGCGCCAGCTCCGCCTTGTTGGTCGTTGCGGCCGGGCAGGCGCCGGTGCTGCGCAGCGTCAGCGCAGCCGCCAGCCGGGCCTCGGCCGGGTCGCCCAGCGCATGGCCGAAGTCATCGGCCACCGCGCAGGTCGGCGCGAAACCGTCGCCGTAGTCGCCGAAGCCCTGCTGGTTCACGCCCTGGAACTGGATCGCGAAATAGGTCGTGCCGCAGTTGTCCTGGGGAAAGAAGCCATAGGGCTTGCCGCAGGTGCCGGCACCGACGAGATTCACCGTGATGCCGACGCCGCGCAGGCCGTTGACGACCGATTCGCTGGCCGAGCAGGTGTCTGGCCCCGCCAGCACGGTGACGCGCGACAGGCCCAGCTGGGGCAGCGGGTCGCCGGCGCTCGTCGAGTAGCCACGCGAGGTCGCGTAGAACGGCAGGTTGACCTGGTTCCCTTTCTGGCCAAACGGATTCTTGTCGTTGAACTGCAGCTGCTCGAACACGTTGCCGAACGTCGCCTCGGGCGTGGCGACCATGAAGGCCAATTCGCTCGCCACGTCGAGCAGGCCGCCGCCGTTGTAGCGCATGTCGATCACGAGGTCGCTGACGGACGCTGCCTTGAGGGCATTCATGGCCACGATCAACGGCCCTTCCGCGGTCGCCAGATGGTCGTTGAACAACAGGTAGCCGACCGGCCCGGTCGGGCTGCCGATGGTCTTCACGTTCTGCACCGGCGCGCGTGTAATCCGGGCCGAGGTCAGGCTCACGCTGCGTACGCTGCCGTCGCCGGCCTGCAGCTTGAAACTGTGCGTCTGGTTGACGCTCGCCGGCGCCAGGGCGGCGTTCAGGGCGGCGACATCGGCGCCGGCCACGACATCGATCCCGTCGATCTCGACCAGCTTCAGGCCGCGTTCGATCGCGGCTTGCGCGGCCGGGGAACCCGGCTCGGTGAAGGCGACGCGAATATCGCGGGGCGGCGCCGCGCTCAGGAAGGCGAATTCGAGGCCGTAGCCGACCTCGGAGCCGGCCTGCGACTGTTCGCGATAGTCGAGCGTATCGACGGCGAAGTGAAAGCGGTCCTTGGGCCTGCCGGAGGCCATCAGCTTCGGCGTCTTGAGCACGTCGAAGTACGCGATCGGGGTGGCATAGTCGGCGGCCCGAAGGTCGTTGGGCACTTCGGCGTACCAGAGATAGGTCTCCGCGATCCAGGCGCGGACCCAGTTCTTCTCGGTGGCCAGCGAGCCGACCCCATCGGGGAAGGCCGCACCGGTGTCCGGGTCGACACCGAACCGCGGCGAAGCGCATTGGCCAGCTATGCTGGAAGACGCGACGATCGGATCGCCGCCCGTTGGCGCGGGCGCCGGCGACGGCAACGCGGCCAGCGGCAATGCCGCACCGCCGCCACCGCCTCCACAAGCGGCCAGCAGGCAAAGCGCTGCCAGCGCCAAGGCGGCCGACGCACAGCGCGCCGCGCCCCTTCTCGGGACACTCCTCATCGATCGATCTCCCTCGCGCGCGGCAATCCGCGCCCTTCTTCTGGGGTCTTTACTGGACGAAGCCGATGCCGCGCGATTCGCGCACTTCGGGCTTGATCCGGTGCTCGGCTTCGAGCTGGTCGAGAAACTCGGCCGCCGAGAACTCGACCGCCAGGATATCGGTCTGGCGCTTGACGGCCGCGAAATCGCCCGGACACAGCTGCGACAGCCTGGCCAGCCGCACCCCGATCTCGTGGGTCAGCAAGCTCGCATCGCCGGCCAGCGCCTCGGTGACGAACATCCGCTCGCGCTGCTCGGCGGTCAGCGGCATGAACTTGATCTTGAAGGTGAAGCGGCGCAGCGCCGCCTGGTCGAGCCGGTCGAGCAGGTTGGTGGTGCAGACGAAGATGCCGCTGAAGCGCTCCATGCCCTGCAGCATCTCGTTGACTTCGGTCACCTCGTAAGTGCGCTGGGCGTCGCGGCGGTCCTGGAGAAAACTGTCGGCCTCGTCCAGCAGCAGCAGCGCCTTCTCGGCCTCGGCCTCCTTGAACATCGCCGCCATGTTCTGCTCGGTCTCGCCGACGTACTTGCTCATCAGGTCGCTGGCCTGCTTGATGATCAGCGGCCTGCCGATGGCTTTGGCTATGTGCTCGGCCAACGCGGTCTTGCCGGTGCCCGGCGCGCCGTAGAAGCACAGCGTGCCATGCCCGCGCGCCTTCAGCGCCTCGACGATGCGCGGGATCTCGAAGCGGGTCTCGACGTTGAGCATGTCGAGGTCATAGGTCGTGACGCTGCGGCGCGCACCCGGTGCGTCGGGTGTGCCGAGCGCCAGATCGGCGTTCTTGAGCTGCCGCTCGATCAGCTTCTCGACCGAACCGCCCTCGGTCATGGCCAGCTCGGCGAAGCGCACCGCGGTGCGGATCTGTGCCGGCGTCAGGCCCTTGCGTCCGGCCAGCTTGGCCGTGAAGG
>NZ_JBFUIU010000096.1:0-18007 GCF_056401695.1 Variovorax sp. P4_D9 | reverse complement strand
GTGCTGGCCGGTAAGGTCAAGGCCATCGGCGTCGCGAGCGCGAAACGCATTGCCACGCTGCCCGACGTGCCGACACTGGCCGAGCAAGGCCTCGGCGACTTCGAAGCCTATGCATGGCAGGGACTCTCGGTGCCGAGCGCCACCCCGCCGGAGACCGTGGCAAAGCTCAACAAGGCGCTGGTCGAAGCACTGAACTCGACAGCGGTGAAAGCACGCTTCCTTGCCCTCGGCGTCGAGGGATTGCCAGGCACGCCGAACGACATGGCGAATTACGTGAAGGATGAGCGCGAGCGTTGGGGTCGTCTCATCAAGGCCAACAACATCAAGATCGACTGAGCGGGGCCTGCCATAAGCGCCGCAATTCTGGGTGGCAATGCTTCGGTAGACATTGGCCGGGCGCTCGACGATGGACCCTACACGACTATGCAGAGAGTCGTCGTCTTCATGGCTGCGTTGGCCATCGTAATGGACGATTTCACGGCCAACTCATTGGCTTCGCTATACCTTCGATCATCAAGGAGTGGGGCATCACGCGCGGCGCGTTTGCCCCGGCCATGGCCGCCAGCCTGCTGGGCATGGTCATCGGCAGTGCCTGCGCCGGCCTGTTCGCGGATCGATTCGGGCGCCGAATGGCAGTCATCGGGAGCGTCTTCCTGTTCGGCGCTGCCACTTGCTCCATCGGCTTCGCACCCGACGTCATCACGATTGCCGGCCTACGCTTGGAGATGCGCCACCTGAACGCGCTGGCCGACCGCGGCGCCTTCATCGACTACTGCGCCGGCACGAACGGCCGCAGCCGCAAGACCGGCTTGCCGAACGGCATCGAGGAGCACCAGTCTCTGGACGGCCGCCTAGGCGGTGCTCGCGTGACCGGCATCTACGGCTGGATTGCCCGCAAGGTCGGCTGGCTAGTCGTCATCGGTTCCCTGCTGGCTGCCGTGCTGTTCGAGCAGGTGAGGGTGAGCAACGCCCGCGCCGGCGCCGACCGCGCGCACACAGACCTTGCCAGCTACCGGGCGACCCAGGCCGAAGTCGGCCGCTTGGTCGATCGCTCGCGTAGGGATACCGAACAACGATGGACCCGAGCGGTCGAAGGAGTGGCGACTGATGGGCAGCAGAAAATCGATGTGGCTCGCGCCGAAGCTGAGCGCGCTGGTGCTGCTGAGCGCTGGCTGCAGCAGCGTGTCACCACCTTCCTCGCCGCCATCCGTGGAGCCGCCGCGGATTCCGGCATTGCCCCCTCGGGCCCGGCAGCGCAAGACCCCGCCATTCTGCTTGCCGACCTGTTCGGCCGCGCTCGAGAAAGAGCTCGGCTCCTGGGAGAGTTCGCTGACGACGCCCATGCTTGTGGACAAACCTGCGAGAGCTACGCGGACGGATTGCAGGCTGATAGCAAGATGGGGAGACGCTGATCAGTGGTCGTGAGTGCCACCGCGCACGCGGCGGTCGCAAACGGGGCACGGGCCACAGTAGCCTGTGATGTCTCTGGGCAGCACCCAGCCGCATATCGAGCAGTTGCGTGCGTCGATCCGAACGATTGCCTTCCCGTCCAGCCCCCTGATGGCCTGAACGTCAGGAGCAACGCCCGATCGCCCGCATTCGTCGATCAGAAAGTCGGATAGCTTGGGCTGTAAATCTGCCATGGTGCATTGTCCTCGCTCAGTCCGCTCAAGGCTCACGGCGAGGGTTGAGCGTCTCCCTCCACTCCGTCGAGGCGAGGGCGCCTTTGATAGTCCTCAAGCCACGCCTTGAGGCGCCGGTCCAAACCTTCCTCGGCAGCTGCCTGGTTCGCAAAACGCCCGGCCAGAGCGACGCGGCACATGAAAAGCCGCCTTGCGCTCCATTGAGCGAAGTGTTGCTGGACATTGAAGTACCTCGGCGCGTTCCTGCCTTGCGTTCGCTGGACAGACGCGCTTCCATCGGTTCAGGGTACTCTCAATCAATACCCTGCCGGCGCGGATAGTATTCGAGTATGTGCAATCGATACGAGCCTCCCGAGGCCCGCCATCGGCCCCGTGACGTTTGGCAACCTTCTTCATGGATCAGACGTCGACGTCGTTCGCGGGTCGCACGTTGTTTGCTGCATGCGGCGGTCTTCGCTGCCCTCTCAGGAATTCCTGTGAACTTCAGTCGTTCTCTCTTCTTCAAGTGGGTAGCCGCCGGCACCCTGGCCGCTGGGGCCCTTTTCGCCATGACGTCAGCGAGTGCCCAGGTGAACTGGTCTGTGGGCGTCAACGTGCCTGGTGTCTCGGTTGGCGTGGTCGAGCCTGGCCCCGTGTACTACGAACCGGCGCCTGTCTACTCGCGTCCTGCGCCGCCGCCGGTCTACTATCAACCAGCGCCCCCGGTGTTCTATCGCCAACCCGCGCCCGTGTATGTCCGTCCGGAACCCGTGTACTACGGCCCGCCGGCGCAGGCCTACTACGAGCCGGGCGATCGCTGGCGCCATCGCCACCACCATCGTCGTGATTGGGACGAAAGAGGCGATCGGGACTGAACTCGATCGCGCCGTCCGCGCGCGTCTGTGATTCGGCAGCCTCGAGGCCGGAAGGCCTTCCGTGGAAAAGCCCCGATCAGCGAGGTGCCGAACGTCGGGGTCACACAGTCATACCAAACAGGGCGTACCCTTGCTTCAGATGGTCCGCTGGCGCTGGTAGAGGCGCTTCGGCAACTCGCTCACTGAGAGTGGGGCCTCGATGCCGGTGGCCCGTCGCGACATTCATGCGGAGCCTCTTTTCCATGGGCCCATGTAGCCGCAATGCTGGCGCATGGCCTTCGACGACGACAACGGCATCCTGGCTGAGATCAGGGGCGAGTACATCACGAAGGCTATGGATTCCCTCCCGCCAGCCACGGCCGGCCAGGCCGGGGCCCTGACCGCAGAGATGGCCCCCCGGTGGAGGCGACGAACCGGCCGCCGACACCACCGGCCGGTGAACTCCATTTCCGCCTGCATCACTCGCGCTTCGGCATGTTCATCGGCACCATTCCTATGAATTGCGTGTACGTTGAATCCAACGTCGCGAGCTTGTCCTGCCATTCGGAAGGTTCGACTGCCTCGCCGCGCCGCACGCGCATGACCAGCTTGTTCCAAGCTGCCGCAAAGGCTTCAAATTCGCTCGCAGCCAGGAAAATTCGCTGCCAATCTTCAGTCATAGGTGAACGTCGGTCGCTGAAGTCGAGGGAGAAGGGCTAATCGTGGAACTCATCCCTGAACTGGGCCTGAATGTCCAGCGAGGCCGGTGTTCTGAGGGTGCGGCACTTGGCGTCCAGCACAACGCAGTCGAGCGCACAGCGTCGCCGGTCACGCCTACGGTGCTCCGTCTCACGATGGATTGACGCGCACGATCAAGACCAATGTCAGTGCGGCCAATCCGAAGATGAAGGCAATCGCGGCATGTTGCCTGAAGCGTCGTACTGCCGATTCTTCAAGTCTTATTCTGCGCTCGAAGGCGGTGAGGGTTTCTTCTTCGCTCGGCGCTGCTTCAGCGTCCGAGTCGTTGATTTTGGGCTCGTCAAGGGCGATTTGCTCGTCCGCACCAAAATCGTTAGCGGCTTCGTGGTCCCGATCTCGCAACCAATCATCTGCGGTTGGCTGGCGAGTGCCTTCTTCCTTCGACAGGTCCTGTATCGTCCGCACGAGCTGCTTACGTTTTGGCACGCATCCAGTTTCCCACGGCGCGCCCAGGCTCAAGGGTGGGCGGACACCGTGCAAGGTCGTAGGATCGTTACTTACTACGAAGGGTCTATCGATGAGCATGCGGGCCGACAGAGTCCACGCCAAACTGAATTGGTTCGCCGCCTGCGAGAGGATGTTGTTCGCCCTCAACCCTCCAGAGAGGGCCACCGATGGCGACCCGCCGATTGACCTTCAGGAGGCTATACGGCTGGCTGATTATTAGGCACTTGCTGAGTTGAGTTTGGCCTTTGCCATCGACAGATCTGCAATCTCTGGCCGATGATTGACTGAAGGCGGCAGCTCGCGAGAAGCGGCCCGGTCGTATCTATCAATTGGACGCGCCCAGCGACTTCATATGCGTCCACGATCGCCTCGAGCTCGAGCTGTCGACAGATTGATCAACAACCGGGGGGCAGTTCTTCATGTCGCCAGGGGGGGTCAGTTCCTGATGTCGCTTGACTGCCGGTCATGGCCGGCCGCTCATGCTGGCCGGTAAGACCGAGGGGATGATCTGGCGTGGGCCCTTTGCGAGGGTGCGAATTTCCTGTCCGTCATGCACGTGTTGGACGAGACGTCCTTTCGCGATCGCTCCTCGGCACGTCCTCATGCCATTGGCCAAGCCCATGAATCGCGAGCGCCAACGCCGGTTGAACGCGACCGAAAACCTGATGTCTGACGCGCTCACTGGGAGGGAACTTCGCCGCGCACAGCCCAGAACGAGGTGGTAAAGGCGCGCGGACCATCCGTCATTCCGCACAGATAGGCCACCCGGACGTGACGCGCCAATTCTTCGCGTTTCGAGTCCCTAAGACTTGTCACATAGCTTCCGGTCTTGCCCTGCCCCTTGACGAACGTGGACCAATAGTCCTTGAACGACTGGTACTTGAAGACCGTGTTGAGTTGCTCTTCAACGACGTCATGGAAGCCGACGGTGGCGAACAATCCTGCCAATCCGCCCGGCCATCCCAGCGGCTTGGAAACCATCTCGTCGCGCATCGCCGCGCCCTGCGGAGCGAGAACCGCCGCAGCGTCCCAAACCAGGCTGAACGGCGTCCAACCGCTGCGGAAATTGTTGACCACCGCTGCCACAACACCTCCTCGCCGAGTGACCCGACGCATCTCGCTCAGACCCTGTACCTCGTCGGGTAGCACATCCAGGGCGAGCATCGACAGCGCGCGGTCGAAGACCCCCTCCGGGTATGGCAGATGAAGGGCATCGCCGACGTGAAAGGTGATCGCTGGGTCCACAGTGACGCGCCGCGCGAATTCCACATACGGCGCCGAGAGGTCGATGCCAGTCGCGACCGCGCCCGCCACCGATATTGCGCGCGTCAGATGCCCGATCCCGCAGCCGACGTCAAGCGCTCGCTCGTACGCTGAGACACCGGCGAACCTTACAAATGTGGGAGCGAGATGCTGGCTGCCTCGGCCCACATAGCCTTCATAGGCTTCAGGATCGGTCGCCACAAACGTTGCCATGTCAGCCCCTCGACGCAGCTCGGCTGCCTGCTCACTCTACGCCGATTCCCGCATGCCGATCTCGCGTCGGCGCTAACGTGACCCCGAGCTGACCTTCCGTCCGGCTCTCCGGCGGAACCCGGATGGAACGCGGGCGTCTAACGTGTGCGCACCTCCAACCGGGAACTGTCGGCGCGATGCCAACAGCCCCGGTGGCGAGGCCCCTTCCAAATCCCCTCAATGTTTAACACCCCGGTCACGTTGACTTCTGACGTCATGAGGGAGGCGCTCGCCACCGATTTCTGGGTCTGGGTCAGCATAGGGGCCGCCGAAGACTGAGCTGAGCCGGCTTCTTTCGAAGAATCGCAGCATCTCGTGACGGACGATCCGCTGCCACTCGTCCTCTAAGGTTGAGGAGCCATCCGTCACAACCATCGTCCTAGTTGCTCGCTGGCTGGTTTTGCAGGTACTGCGGCACGACCTCAGTCGTTGCCGCTAGGCTTTCGTACCCAGCAAAGACGGTGAGCGTCAGGACCGCAACCGCCACTATGATGACCGCGACGCTAGCCCAGCGAAATGCGACGTCACTGGCGATTTCATCCATCGCTGCATGTTCAGGTCTCATGGTGCTCCCCTTCTCGCTGCGGTCGTCAGAAAAGGGAACTCTCCGCCAGAGCCTTGGTGTCTGTCAGACCAGGACGCTGGGCGCTGTCGCGGAAAAGCCAGAGCGGATTAACTGCCTTCCAGATCGGCGCGCACCCGCCAAGAAGGCCGCCCGCCGGGCGCCAAGGCCACAAAGAGCGTCCGAACCGAGGCTAGTAGGCCACCACCTCGGCAAAGGCTGTCATGAACCAGTGCCTGGCCTTTTCGTGACGATGGCTCGTGACCTCGTAGGTGATGCGGACACGGCCGAGGTTCGGAACGTCCAGCTCACCTTCGCCGCCCCTGGGGGTTCACAGCAAGAAGCGCACGGCGGTGTGCACAAGGGCAACCGACGTACCGTCAACGCTCGCTTCTCGACCATGTGATCCAGGGCTCGAGTTCAAGGGCGCTTTGTTCCTGATCCACGAACCACGAGGCCTCGGGGACGATCCAATAGCGCAGGGCGCCGTCCCGCGGGCGGAGGGCCGCATCGGAGGCGGAGATTTCACCGGGAGCGGAAATTTGAGTCGACGGATGGGTCCGGGATCGAAGGGGTTCCGACTTCGGGAAGATCCGCACCGGGCGCCTCGTCCAGTGTGGCGTTCCGGTACTCGGCCAGCGTCGTGCGACGGAACTCCGTTACCGGTACCAACCGGTCACCCAGATCGTCGAAGTGGGCGCGAATGTAAGATTTTTCGCGGACCCAGCATCCGCGTGACGTGCCGCCATCCAACAGGGTGAGGTAGCAGACACGGCGGGGCGGCGGGCATTCATCTTCGGCGTCGGTCAGCTGCAACACCTGGTACGGGCTTCCGCTGGCCACAAAGAGAACGCGCGGCTGCAAGTCGCAGCCGAGAAGGATCGTGCAAGCGGCGACGACTGCCATCATGGACGACGTCTTCATTGCTGACCTTCCAGTGAGCGCTCGGGATGACTCGATTGAGCGCTCTTGTATTGCCGTGGTCAACTCTAAATGAGGGGTTGCCACGGCGCGATGGCTCGACACCACGACGTGGTGCTCGAACACCAGGCAGGGCGACAAGGCCGAGAAATATACGCCGGAGTTACGCAGGCCTGCCGGCGGCTGAAGCACGGCGGATACGCCTTACGGCATAGCTCTGCCATGAAGCCGCGGCGGATGAAGAAGTCCTCGTGGTGCGATGACGCCAAAGGACAGCTGTGGGGCCCCGCCGCGAACTCACGCTCGCGGCCATAACCAGACATATGGACTCGCCGGCTTCTGCGGGTACCCGTACTACCGCTTCTGCAAGGCCGGCTGGGTCTGACACCCCGGGCGACGGCCGCGCCGGGCGCGATTCAGGCCGCCTCAACCACCGCGGCTAGCTTCTCGAACAGTTCCTGCGCAAGGTTGAGGTCGCGGCGCGAGCCTTCGGGCGTGGCGTTCACCATGACCGAGACCGTCGCGTTGCGTGATGCGAGGTTCATGGTCGCGATCTGGAATCCGACGCCGCTGCCGGTGTGGCCCCACCAGTTGCCGATCTGTCCGATACCCAAGCCGTAGCGGTCGTACTCCGGGCCGTTGGTGACGTCTCGCGCGCGCGACTTGCGCAGATCCTGGAGCGCCGCACTGAGGAGCGAGCCGCGACCCAGCGCGTCGCCCCACACCAGTAGGTCGGCGAGCGTCGATGCGATGGCCCCGGAACCCGCCAGCGAAGTCGGACTGATGAGCGGTTGATCGTCGGCGACACCCGTGACGACGTCGACCGCATAGGGCGTGGGCGTCGGCGGCGACAGGTCGGCCGACGATGGGTAGCTCGTGCCGCCCAGCCCGAGCGGCTTGAAGATTCGCGCGGCCAGCGCGTCGGCCAGCGGTTGGCCGCTCTCCACTTCGACCACCATGCCGAGCAGCACCGTGTTGGTGTTGCTGTACTGGTATTGCTCGCCGGGAAGAAACGGCGGCTTCACGGCGAACGAGAAGGCCACGAGCTCCTGAGGCGTCCACACGTGCAGCGTGTCCTTGACGAAGATTTCGAAAAAACCCGGCTGCATCGAGTAGTCGGCCAGTCCGCTCTGATTGCCGGCGAGATCGGCCAGGTTGATCAGGCTTCCGTTGGGCACGTCCGCGATATAGCGCTCGATCTTGTGGTTCAGCGCAACCTGCCCAGATTGCACCAATTGAAGGAGCAGCGTCACCGTGAACGACTTGGTGACGCTACGGACCKGGAACGTGCTGTCCAGCGCCATCGGCATGGCGCGGGCCACGTCGGCCTGCCCGAAGGCTCGCGTCCACGGCGCCTCGCCGGCCACGCGCACGCCCGCCAGAATGCCCGGCGGGCGATAGGTCGTGAAGATGCTCTCGACAGCCTGGACGTAGCCGGCTTCGCGGGAATTCGCGGCCACCGGCAGAACGAGAACGCCCGAATCGCCCGAGCCGCCACCACCACACGAGGCGAGCCACGGAGCGAGAGCCGCCGCACCGGCGCAGCGGCCCAGATGACGACGTGACAGATCGAAACGCATGATGATTTGCCCCTCGGCTGGATTGCATTCTGGTGCGCGGGATCGCGCTCCGTGGCATCCTATACGAGCGGGCGCGACGGGAAAGCCACTGGCCGACCACTGTAGAGATCCATCGAACGGGCTATACCCGTCGGGCTGACTTCAGGCAAGTGCAGGCATTGCCCGTTAGCTGGCGCGCGAGACTTCGGCCAGCATGTCAGTTCACCTTGGATTTGAGGCCACGATGATCTTCTGCCGCATTCTTTGCCCGCACCGGCGATTTTCCGGCCGTGACCGGCAGCGGAGACTTTGCCTTCATGCTCGAACAAAAGCCCGCTGTTTCTGTTGATCGGCAACGGCGCAGCGGACACGCGCGGCGCATGCTCGGTGTACAACCCCGAAGTTCGACTTCAACGACGACAGCATCGCCGTCGGCGCGCGTACTGGAACTTGCTGGCCAAGCGCTACCTGGTTGCGGACTGAAGGCTCGCCATACGCGTAGGCGCTGTAGCGCCTACGCCGGCGCAGCCGCCCACGCCGCTACCTCCGAAGACTGCGCGACGCAGGCCAGTCGCCGCAGCTTCTGCAATTCGGAATCCTGAAAATGCGAGGACTGCATACATCCGAAGGCCTTGGCTTCATCGGCAAACCGGTCGGCCGCATCCGGCAGCGCATCGCGACCTTCGAGGCGAAACGAAACCGGCGCGAGCGGCCCGAATAACAGGGCACGCCTAAGCTGAGGCCAGCGCTGCGGATCGGGCTCCACGCCCGCGGCGCGCRCAAACAGCAAGGCCATCAGGTTCATCTTGGTTTTCTGTGGCTCGCCACGCGCGCGGCACTTGGCAACGCCCACGTGCATCTCTTCAAGCGTCGGCGCTGCGATGGCACCACTCCACACATAGGCAATCCACCGGGCCTGCAACTCGATCGGCGGAAACATCGGGCCCGACTGATCCCAGATGCCCACAAATGCAAGCCCAGGCAACTGCGGATGGAAGGTGTGCTGAAAGAGATCGAGCCGCTGGGCATCGAGGTTAAGTGTGCGGCGGATCGGCTCGCCGAGGAAGGGCATTTTCAGTTCGAAGCCGGTGCCGAAAAGAATGCCGTCGAAGGTCTCCGCGCGCCCGTCGCTGAAGCTGACCCGCGTGCCTTCGACCCTGTCGAACCACGGACGCACCTCGATGCGGCCTTCGGCAACCAGCGGAAGAAAATGCTGGCTCAATGTCAGGCCCGCGTCGAGGATGCTGTCGGCGGGCTTCGGCGCGCCGAACTGTTCCGGACTGCCACCCCAGGCCAGCACCAGCTCTTTTAGCATCTCGCCGAATTCGCTGCGCGGCAGCGACTCCTCCGCCAGGGCCTGGAAGCGCGTGAACACGCGATGGTCCGAGGGCACCCCGGCCGCGAGCTTCGGCAACACATAGCGCTGCCGACGATGGCACACGACCACCCTTGCCGCGCCGAGCATGCAGAGATCGCTGGCAATCTCGAGGGCACTGATCGCGCAGCCCGCGACGAGCACGCGCTTGCCGCGGTACCGCTCGGGATGCTTGTAGGCGTTGGTATGCGCCACGCCATCGCTTCCCGAGAACGACGCCAGCCCCGGCACCTCGGGAATCCGCGAATGCTGGAAGCGGCCACAGGCGACCACGACTTTCTCGAAGATCTCTTCGTCGTGCGCGTCATGGCGCACGGCCCATCCCCCGGGCACCGCCGCAACCTCGCGCACCTTCGTGCGCAGACGTATCTGCGCGGACAGGCCGAATCGGTCCGCATAGCGCTGCAGGTAGTCGCCGATCTCGCGATTCGACGGATAGACCGCGAGGCCCGGCGCGTGCGGCAGGTCGCTGAATTGTGTGAGCACGCGGCTGGTGTTGGTGCGCATCGATGGCCATACGCCGCTGCAGATCGCGTCGCCGCTCCACTGGCCGCCGGGCAATGGCGCCTGCTCGAACAGCACTGGCTCGAAGCCTTCGGATTGCAGGTAGCGCGCAGCGATCAGGCCGCCCGGCCCGGACCCGATGATGGCGACTCTCGGCATCGTTGGAACCTCCATCCTCATCGGGACCGGCGCGCGTGCCGAGCGTTTCAGGGGGTTGGCCTTTGCCTTCCTCACCCCATACAAACTGCCGCCCAATCTCCCAAATTGCGGGGCCGTCGACATGGTAAATCTCTTTACCCTCGTTCATCTGACCGCTGTCGTCGAACTCGGATCTCCCTCGACTATAGCGGCGAAGGTCACGTTTCGAAGGTAGACCGGCCGTTCGCGAGAAAAATGCCAAGGTCTGCTGACGGTAGCCGCCGACATTCGTCGGGCCGAAGGCGAATGGCGGCAACCAGTCAGAACCGGACCGGGACAAGGACGCCAAGCGAGTGGCACATCACCCCGCTGCATTCACCGCGTCCTTCAAGGATTTCCCAGCAGTGAACTTCACAGCCTTGCTTGCCTTGATGGTCATCGGCTCGCCGGTCGACGGATTGCGGCCGGAACGCTCGGCGCGGTTCGAAACGGTGAAGTTGCCGAAGCCGATCAACTGCACGGCCTCGCCTTTGGCCAAGGCGCCGGCCAGGTGCTCGAGCGCGGAATCGAAAGCCCGGGCGGCGTCGGCCTTGGTGAGGTTGGTATCCGCGGCGATGGCGGCGACGAGTTCAGTCTTGTTCATAACAGGGGTTCCCTTTTTGTAAAACGCTGGTGGTCGAAGTCAGGCGTGCGGCGCACTTGGCGTTCGGTCGCGCGGACGTCTAAGCGAGCACGTCCGGGGCGCCGCGTGGTTCGCCCGAATCGTCCATTGTTGCCGATGCGGGGTTTCCGCTTTGCTGCACCTGCACGGCAGCCGGGATAGCGCGGGGCCTATCGCCACATCGTCGTGCGCTCGACGCGAACTCGGAAGTCGGCGTTGGGGGTTTTGGACTATTGGGGGACCTTGCAGCCGGGGGCCGTCGCACCGTCAAGTGCAGCTCAAACGCCCAGCATGTGGGGCAAAGGCACGGGTTCGGACCCGATGAGTCCACGCAAATAGCAGCGCGCATGCGACTTGCCCACAGTGCCGACCACGTACGACACCTGCGCCTGGAGACTGCTGCCTTTCACGGGTACGGCTATGCTGCAGGCGCCGGCGGGGGCAGCCTATCGACCAAGCGGCGCAGCGCGAAGCCGTAGCACTGGAATCCGAGGCCAAACGCCGCCTTTTCCAGCGCCACCATGATCGCCGCATCTCCGGCAGCAATGAGCCAGCGCCCCCACCTGCGGCGGCTACGAGCCTGCTGTTCCCCGGGATGCTCGCCCGTCACGACGGACTGGCGCGCACGATCAACACCAGTGTCGGTGCGGCCAAGCCGAAACGAAAGCCATCGCGGCATGTTGACTGAACCGGCCTTTCCCGTGGTGGGCAAGCGCGCAGTCCCGCAATGAACCGAGCCGACGTCATGCTTGCCGTGGTCGAGGGCTGGAGCGTGGTGCTCACCTTGCTGGACTGGGAGTGGTCGCCCCAGCAGATCGCGGGTACCCTCAAGCGCGTGTTCGCCTCACGAGCCCGAACGCCACGTGTCCCACGAGACCATCTACAACGCCATCCCCGCTCAGCCGCGAGGCGAGCTGCGACGCCAGCTCGTCGCCTSCCTGCGCCGCAGGCGCAGCACCCGCATGCCGCGCACCCGAGGCGACGATCGCCGCGGCCAGATCCCAGACATGGTCAGCATCCACGTGTGCCCGCCCGAGGTGAACGAACGCGTGATGCCGGGCCACTGGGAGGGCGACTTCATCAAGGGCGCGGGCAACAAGTCCTCGGTGGGCGCGCTGGTCGAGCGTTCCGGCCGCCTGGTGCTGCTGGCCATGATGGACGACGCGACTGCCGCCTCGGCGCTCGCGGGGTTTTCTGCCAAGCTGAATTYGATYGCCGAGCCGATGCGCTAGAGCCTGACCTACGACCAGGGCAAGGAGATGTCGCGTCACGCGGACGTGGAAGGGTGGGCAGCGAGAGATGTTGCGCGAACTTGCCCCCGCGCTGAAGGACCACAGAGACGTACGCCGAAACATGGTCGTAACAGCCTCTCGGTAGGACGCCTCAACGGTCTAATCCAGCGAGGCGTTCCGGTACTCAGCCAACGTCGTGCGGCGGAACTCACCCAGCGGTATGAGCTTGTCATCCAATTTCGGAAAGCGAGTGTGGATGTGGAGCCCTTCCCGAACCCAACATCCGCTAGACGCCCCGCCATCGAACGAAGTGAGGTAGGAAACGCGATAGGGCGCGATGCATCCGTCTTGGGCATCGGTCAACTGCAGGGCCTGAAACGGATTTCCGGTCGTCACGAATAGGACTTGGGGCTCCATGTCGCAGCCCAGAACCAGTGTGCAACCGGCGACAACTGCCGCGACCGAAGTTGTCTTCATGTCGCCCCCCAGTCGGGTAAAGATTGATTGAGCGCTTTGGTATGACAGTCGTCAATCCCAAAGTTGATGGGACCACGTTCCTGGCGATAGACGGGAACTTTCGGTCAACCTTGGCCACGCATTGAGTAAGGGGCATCTCGCGACTGGTGGAAGGGTGGACGCCGAGAGCTGTTGCGCGAACTTGCCCGCGCACTGAACGAGCAACGCCGGGAGCTTGAGCGCGCTTAGTGGGGGGTGGGGGGTGTCAAAAGTATGGAGCGCCGCCCGAAGGAAACCGCTCCGTATCTCACGCGCAGAAAAAATCGCCCCGTGTGGAATCAAATCAGCAAATCGAGCCCGGCCCCTGTGCCGGGTTTGTCGTTTCCGGGGTGCCGCTTTTGGGTAAGTTGCCTACAGATTGCCTACAGGCCCTAGAAGCAAGAAAGTCCGCTATC
Organism: Variovorax sp. P4_D9; assembly: GCF_056401695.1. Taxonomy (NCBI): domain Bacteria; kingdom Pseudomonadati; phylum Pseudomonadota; class Betaproteobacteria; order Burkholderiales; family Comamonadaceae; genus Variovorax; species Variovorax sp. P4_D9. The sequence continues at coordinate 4,947 of NZ_JBFUIU010000096.1, read as the reverse complement.
GTTTTGATAGCGAGCTTTCCTTACTGCGATTTGTGCCGGAGAGATGAATCGAACACCCGACCTTCTCATTACGTAGAGAAAAGTAATTCCGTTCCAAACGTGACGGCAAAAGTGAGACTGCCCGTGGTCAGAAGAGCCTTGTGCGCGGCCAAGCCGCATCCAGCAAGGGGTTGGTCCATTCGGAAAGTAAGAGTGAAACCGTTGTTCCAGCGCGAGGGCCGCCAGAGCAGCCAACGCACGAGATGCACCAGCGCCGCCGGTGCGGCGATGGCTGCCACGACAAGCGGGCGGCAGACTCATTGCGTCAATGATCAGCAGCGCGATCAGAGAGCCCAGCGCCGCCTTCTCGATCAGGGGGTGTCGCGTCGCATTGGCGCCGGAAATGCCGTTGTTGGTGAACATCGGGATCACCCAGCCGCCCATGACCGCGATGATGAACAGCAGGACATCCAGGGCGACCTGGATGCCGATCTACGCCGGCATCTGGATCACGCCGAGGGCCGAGAGATGGAAGGCGAATGCAGCGCCCGACAGCACCAACAGCAATCCAATGAAGAAGTAGTTGCGACGGTTGCGTGCAGTCACGAGAGGGATGGCCAGCGCCACCGCGCACGCCAGCGGAAACGCCGCGTTGACGACGGCGGCCGTCCAGGCGAWGGGCGTGAGAACGAGGACGCGCCCTGCCACCCACAGCGCCGCCAGGGCGGCCAGCGGCAGTCCCACGGGGGTCGGCTGGCCCGACCAGTTGCGCCCCGCGGTGAAGAGGAAGCCGACAATCACGGCGAGGGCGAAGCCGAACAGCATTTCGTGTGCATGCCACAGCGGGCCCTGGAGGTAGGCCCGCGGCAGCCAGCCGGCGAACTGCATCGCCCACAGGCCGATGGACAGCGCGGCGAAGGTGCTCGCGAGCAGATAGAACGGTCGGAAGCCGAGTTGCCACAGGGCAAAGCCGGGCCTTCTTGGGCCGCGGGTAGTTGCGCGCGTTTGCCGGCGGTGAAGGGAGCCATTACCGGGCCTTTCTGGCGCCGGCGGCGCCGTGTTGGAGGCGCCACGCCACGGCCGCGCCGGCCACGGTGGCGGCAAAGAAGCCGATCGTCGCTGCGTTGAATGAGGCGCCGGCGGCGCGCAGCGGTTCGCTGAAGGTCCCCAGGACGAGCCGCGTCAGCAGCGACAGGTGCAGGGCAGCCACCGGCAGATAGAGGAAGGCGCCGAACTGCAGCTTGACCCGGGCGATCGCCGGCAGCACGACCGGCGCGTGCCCCATCATCATGCTGACGACGAAGCCGAGTCCCAACGCGTGCAGCGCTGCATCGCGGGTGGCCCATCCGAGCGCCGTCGTGGCCCACGCCACGCCGGCGACCCCGAGCCAGGCGTAGCCGCCCAGCAGACAGATCGCCATGTAGCGGCCGATGCCGTGTGCGAACACCGTGCGTCGTGCCACATCGAAGGTCACCAGCCACGCGGCGAGCAGCACGAGCGCCGTGCCATAGACCAGCCCACCGGCGCGCGGCGCCATGCCCGACCATGCCGCGCCCGCCAGCAGCAGCGAGAGCACGGCATACAGCGTGACGCTGGCGCTCGGGCGTCGTCGCATGAGTCGCGTCATCTCCAGGCGCTCGGCGGCGATCGTCATGACGAGAAAGGCGAACCACCACGGGAGAACCGCATTGCCGCCATGGCCCAGCGCGAACAGAACGTTGCCTGTCACCCATGCGGCCGCGCCGACCAGCAACAGCATGGTGTGAGCCGCGTGTTGGCGCTGCACCACCACCGCGTTGACCGCAAGGAAGGATACCGCCGCTGCCACGCCGAGCCACGCGCCGACGGCCTGCTGCCCAAGGACCAGGCACAGCGCGCCGGAGCCCGATGCGAGCGGCGCGAGGAAAGCCGCACGATGCTTGACGGCCACGGCGCGTTCGATGCCGATGACCGTGCCCAGAAAGCCGCAGATCATGAGGGCCGCGTGCACCAGCAGCACCTGGCCGGTCCAGGCGAAGGAAAGCGGATCCGGCACCGCGACGCCGAGCCGCCAAAGGCCGCCCGCGATACCCGCCACCAAGGAGACGGCCACCAGCGCACCGAACACCACACGCGCGAAGATCCACATACGGGTTGTCGATGCCCGGCGGCGGCCTCGCACGGCAGGACGTTCGGCGTTCACCATCCCATGAACCGTCTGGCGTTGGCGCTCATGCGGTCTGGGGTCCAGGGCGGCTCCCACACCAGTTCGATGCAGATCCTGAGATCGACCGGCACGACCTTGTCCAGTTCGAGCTCTGCGTCCTCGATGATGAGATCGATCACCGGGCAGGCGGCTGAAGTCATCGTGATCAGCACGTGCGCGGTCTTCGTGTCTACGGTGACGCCGTAGATGAGGCCGACATCGACGATGTTCATCGAGACTTCCGGATCGACGACGCGTGACAGCGCTGCGGCGATCGGCTGGCGCAAGCCTTCCGGTCCGTCGTAGGGAATGGAAGCAGCCTCGAGAGGTGCCTGGTCTGGCGTACGAGCGCGACGAGAGGAGGAGGTCATGCCGCCCCCTTGGCAGCGCGACGCACTGGGGCTTTATCGACAAGGAATATCGCGGAAAGCGCCTCCCGGTTGTGAACCAGGTCCGCCAGCGTGTAGCGGTGCAGGACCGCATGAAACGCCGCCACGGCCTCGTCCAGCACRCCGCGCAGACGGCACAGACCGGTGATCCGACATTCGCCACCGCCTTCCCCGAAACATTCCACGATCGCGTTGCCTTCGGTGTGACGCACAACGTCGCCGATATTGATCGAGTCGGGCGCCTTCGCGAGCGACAGACCGCCTCCCTTGCCGCGGACGTTGGCGAGCCACCCGTGCTTGCCCAGGAAATGGACCACCTTGGTCAAGTGATGCTCCGACACCGCGAACGATGAGGCGATCTCAGCGATGGCGGCGCGTCGCTCCGGCTGCGCGGCCAGGTAGATCAGCACCCGCAGGCTGTAGTCGGTGAAGGCGGTGAGTTTCATGATCTCTTACGGGCAGGCCGTCTCACCGTTCGGCCACGTGGCCCGCCTGGACGGACAGACCCTTGCGGCCCTTCAAGCGCGGCGATGTCTGCGGTGCGGCATGAGACGCCGGGCGGCGCAGCAGACGCAGCGCGTACCCGGCGAGCAGCACCGCGCCCAGGGCGAAGACGATGTCGCCCGGAACACGCATCCAGACCAGGATCTCCATCACGCGAGAATGCACGATCTCGGCAGAGCGGGCGTACCACAGCCCTTGCGTGACGCTGGCCCAGGCCTGGTAGATGCCGGCGGGCAGCAGCGACAGGAACACCATCATGGCAAGACCGATATTGAGGCCCCAGAACGCGGGCTTGAGCAAGCTGTCGGCGTGCAGCTCGCGCTCGTACAAACCGCGCAGGCAGAACAGCATCAGCCCGATGCCCAGCATCCCATAGACGCCGAAGAGCGCAGCGTGGCCATGGGCGGCGGTCATGTTGAGCCCTTGCACATAGTAGAGCGAGGCGGGCGGGTTGATCGCGAAGCCGAGCACGCCGGCCCCGATGGTGTTCCAGAAGCCAACGGCCACGAAGCACATGATCGTCCACTTGTAGGCGGCGAGCCAGGGCATGGTCTGCGACCGGCGGTAGGTCTGGAGGGCCTCGAGGCCGATCAGGGTCAGCGGCACAACCTCGAGCGCGGAGAACACGGCGCCCACGGCGATCACCGACGTCGGCGTTCCGGTGAAGTAGAGGTGGTGCAGCGTTCCGAGGATGCCGCCGAACAGGAACACGATGGTCTCGGCGATGATCGCTCGGTTGGCGCTTTCGGTGCGCACCAGGCCCAGGCGCGTGAAGATGAGCGCGACGACGGCGGTGGCGAACACCTCGAAGAAGCCTTCCACCCRGAGGTGGACCAGCCACCAGCGCCAGTACTCGATCATCGAGTAGTGGGTGTGCTGTCCCCAAACCAGCGAGGTGGAATAAAAGCCGCCGATGCAGGTCGCCGACAGGAACACCATGGCGATCAGGCCTCGCGATGCCGAGGGCTTGGTCAGTGCCGGCCACAGCGCACGACCCAGCAGGAAGACCCAGAAGAGCAGGCCGACGAACAGCAGCACTTGCCAGACTCGGCCCATGCTCGTGTATTCCAGGCCCTGGTTGCCCAGCCAGAAGCTGAAGTCAACGCCACGGTGCTGCAAGGTGCCGAGCCAGCCGGTCAGCGTGGAGCCGATCACGATGGCGATCAGGGCCCAGAAGAGCACATCCACGCCGAGCTTCTGCAGCTTGGGCTCGCGGCCGGACAGCAGCGGGGCGATGTACAGGCCGGTGGCCAGCCACGCGGTCGCGATCCAGAAGATGCCGATCTGCGTGTGCACCGTGCGGCTGACCACATAGGGGAGCAGCTCGGCCAGCGGAAGCCCGAAGAACGACTGCCCCTCGACCGCATAGTGGGCCGTGATGACCCCCATCGCGATCTGCAGCAGCATCAGCCCGATCACCGCGAAGAAGTACTTGCGCGTGGCCTTCATGGAGGGCGTCGCGGCGGCACCGAGCAGCGGGTCCGCTTTGGGCGGCTGCGCCTCGGCTTCGTGCCTCTGGCTGCCGTGCAGCCACAGCATGGCGGCGATGGCGGCCAGCAGCAGGACGATGCTGACCATCGACCAGACAGCCGCCGAACTGGTCATGGTGTTACCGACCAGCGGCTCATGCGGCCAGTTGCTGGTGTAGCTCAGTCCCGTCTCCCCAGGTCGGTCGGTGGCCGCAGCCCACGCTGTCCAGAAGAAGAAGGCGGTCAGTGCCTGGCGGCCGGCGCGATCGGGCAGCGTGTCCACCGTCATGGCATATTGCTCGCGCAGCGCGGCGACCGAGCCGTCGTGGCCGAACAGCGCCTCATAGTGCGCTGCCACTTCGCGGATCGCCTGCGCGCGTTCGGCGGAAACGGTGACCACACCGCTCGTGCTGTCGTAGGT
>NZ_JBFUIU010000095.1:0-18012 GCF_056401695.1 Variovorax sp. P4_D9 | reverse complement strand
CGGGAACTCTTTCAGGTGCAGGTGGTCAAGGTCAGGCAGTTCGTGACGCGACCGATGAAGGTGTTGAAGGATCCTCCGCCAAGAGCCTGCAGAGCGATCACCAGGGCGATCGAGACGACTGCAATGATTAACGCGTACTCGACAACCTGGGCGCCTTCCTCGTCGAACAATAAGTTCGTGGGCATGAGTTTCTCCTTAGATAGGTTGGGTGTGGTTGGGATCGATGAGCAAGGTAGCGAAGGCGGGTCCGCGCTCTTCGGAGCGGTGCCGTCTTCGGGAACTCTTTCAGGTGCAGGTGGTCAAGGTCAGGCAGTTCGTGACGCGACCGATGAACGTATTGAAGGACCCGCCACCAAGAGCCCTCAGCGCGATCACCAAGGCGATCGACACGACGGCGATGATGAGCGCGTACTCGACGACCTGGGCGCCGTCCTCTTCCTTCGCAAGGGGACGCAGGAAGTTGTTGATCAGGAGAAGAAGGTAATTCATGAGTAACCTCAAGATTGAGTGAAAAGAAATAGTGGGTTGGGCGGAATCTCCGCCAGATTGAACGGGTTCGTCGTCTGTTGAACTCCTTTCCGCCAGAGGGATTGAAGACGTGCCCAGGTTGCAGCGGACCCCTAGCGGCCTCCGATGCCGCCGCCGATGTTGATGACATTCACCACCGGCGGCGGCTCCTTGAAGCTGTCGTGGTAGTGATTGAGCCCGTCATGCGTCGCCCRCCCATCCAGGCCCATCGCCATGTCCGGGTTCTTCCCGGCATCCGGATTGATGGTCATCTTTCGTTTCGAGTCGCGCACCGCATCGCCGAAGCGCGCGTCGTAGTTCGGCGTCGAGGTCTGGCAACCCGCGGCCAGCATGGCAAAGAGAATGGCAAGGGCCTGCGTCTTCATGGTCTGCACTCCTTATTGCTGCGGTTGGGGCGGCGGCTCGTCGGTCGGCGGCGTCCGGCTCTCCATCGCACCGTTGAGATAGATCTCGGCCCGGGTCGGCACCACGTGGTTGTCGGTCGGCAGCCGCGGCGATTCCGCCAGCGGCTTGACCAGGCGCGGCGTGATCACGAACAGCAACTCGGTCTGGTCGTTCTGGAATTCGACGCTGCGCGCCAGTGCGCCCACGACCGGGATTTCGCCGAGCCCTGGAAAGGCCTTCACGGCCTGGGCGATGTTGTTACTGATGAGACCGGCGATCACGAAGCTCTGGCCGTCGTTGAGCTGGACGGTGGTGTCTGCGCGGCGCACCCTCATCGAAGGCAGCACCGACGTGACGCCGTTGACCGTGGTGAAGGGCGAGCCGGTCTGGGAGAGGTCCGACACTTCGGAGACCATCTTCAGATTGATCAGGCTGCCGTTCAGGACCGTGGGCATGAACTTCACGCCGATGCCGAATTCCTTCTCTTCCAGGGTGAGGACCGGCGTTCCGCCCGCATTCGATTGCGCGACAGGAATGAAGATCTTGCCGCCCGAGAGAAAGCTCGCCTGCTGCCCGCTGATCGCCATCACGTTCGGCTCGGCCAGCACGCGCAGGACGCCGTCGTCCTTCTCGCCGTCGACGGTCAACCGGGCACGACCTATCCGCAACGCGTCGAGCAGCCCGGCGCCGCCGCTCAGGAAGTTCGACAGCAGCGTGTAGGTGTTCATGCCGTTGCTGTAGCTGTTCGTGTAGGCAAGTCTCGCGCCCAGCTTGTCGAGCAGCTTCTTGCTGACCTCGGCGATCTTGACTTCGAGCATCACCTGCTGCGCCGATGCCGTGCGCATCATGTTGATCACCTTCTTGCCCTCGCCGTACGAGGTCGCGAGGGTCATGACCTCGTCGAGCTTGCCCGGGTCGCTGACTTCGCCGCTGAGCACCAGCGTGTTCTCGGCGCCGCGCACCTTGACACGCGTCTCRCCGGGCATGATCTCGGCGAGCTTGGCCTGCAGCGCGCCCGGGTCGATGGTGACGACGATGTCTTTGATGAAGCACACGCCCTCGGCGTTCTGCATGATCACGTTCATCGAGCCCGCGCGCTTGCCGCGAAAGAACAGGTCGGTCGGGCTCAGCAACATGACCTCCATGTCGGCGACGCCATCGCCCCCGTTGCCCCCCTGCATGGGGCCCGGCATGGCCTGCGGCGGGACGGCCATCGGCATCCCGGGCATTGGCGCGTAGGCGCCGGGGGGCATCATCACGGGCCGCTGCGAGGGTGGCTGGCCGCTCACGAGGATGCGGGTCACGCGCGACTTGAGCGGGATGACCGTCGACTTGCCGAGCGTGACCGTGGCCGGCGTGTCGACCTCCACGCGCGCGCAGCGCTTGTGGTCGGAGAACTGGGCCGAGGCCATCGCGGGCGCCGTGGCGGACGCGGCCATCGCGGAGCCCTGTGCGGGCAGGGTCTGCGCCAGGGCACCGGGGCCGGACATCAGCACCGCGCAGGCGGCAAGGGCGACAACCGTTTTGTGGGGACGAAGCATGTTAGTCAAGAGCTGGGCTCCTTCTGGTGATCGGTTTTCAGAAGCAGCTCAGCGAGCGGCTGGCGTTCTGCACGACTTCGACGCAATTCGCTGGCGGCAACACCACCAGCCGGGGCCGGGGCGCGGCAGGCTTGGCCTCGGCCATGACCTTCGACTCGGCCGGAGCCGCGACCACTTCCTTGATGCCGAACAACTGGTTCTTGGTGATGCCCTTTGTGGCCACGGTCTCGCTGTCGACCTGGTTGCGCAGCACCAGCGACAGGGTGCCGACGCTGCGCGCGAGATCGAGCCTTTCGGAATCCTCCAGGCTCAGCTCCAGCGTTACGGCGCTCACCACCTTGGGCTTGGTGTCGTCGCGCCCTGCCTCCTGCGCCACAGCCAGCACGAGCACGCGCTCGAGCACGGTCTTGCTGATCGGCTTGGCGTCCTCGCCTTTGCCCTTGTCCTGCTGGGCGTGCACGACCACGTCCACGTAGTTGCCCGGCAGGGCGAATCCCGCGACGCCGACCACGTCGTTGACGCGCACGGTCATCGCGCGTTTGCCCGGTGCGATGACGGCCGAGAGCCCGCCCTGCGTGCCCTTGGGCGCGAGCTTGCCCTCGAGCACGGCCTCGCCCCGCAACACGCCCACCTTGGCCACTCGGTCCTGCAGGTCCTTGACCTCCGCGAAGGTGCCGGGCGGCAGGGAGCCGCTCGGCCAATCCACGACCGAAAGCATTTGCGCGTTGATGCGGCTGCCGAGTTCGATGTCGATATTCGCGACCACCACCTTGTTGGACGCGATACCCCCCTGGCGGGCCACCCACCCGGCTGCATAAACGGCTGCGGCCAGGCCCGTCAGCAGCGCCAAAACCAAAAGACTCAGTGCCTTGATATTTCTCATTGCCTGCCCCAGTAATTAATTCCTGTCATGCCTTCGACCGCTGCCTCGGCTCATGCGAAACCCAATTGCCGGCCCATCACGTAGCCCATCGTTCCGATGCTGATGCAAATGCCGTAAGGGAGCTTTCCAACCGATTCATGCACATCGACATGAGCTTCCGGCCTGACGCCTGACATGCTCAAAGCGGACATTTCGTACACCGCGGCTTTGGCGTTGTCCAGCAAGCGGCGCAGCTTTCCCTTGCAAAGTCCAAATCCAATGGCTGCTATTCCGCCGACGATGAAAGCGAAAAGGACGGCCTGGAATGCTTCATAAACACCGAGAAATGCGCCGACCATGGCCATGAGCTTCACGTCGCCCGCCCCCATGGCACGCAGCGCATAGAGAGGTAGCATGACGATGAAGCCAAGCAAGAGCCCTCCGAACGCCACCAGAAAGGCCGTCGGCGGCGAGACGGCAATGGCCGTCTTGTAGATCAGCGCGAATGCGGCGCCGCCAATCGTCAGCCAATTGGGAATCCTGTAGCTGCGGTAGTCGCTGACAGAGGCGAAGACGAGCAGYGAGAACAAGACCGCAGTTCCCGGATCGGTCGCCAGCATGCCGAGAAGCTCGAGCAGTGCGTGAAATTCTTGTGTATTCACACTCTTCCGTTCATTCAAAAAAAATCTTATCAATTCCTTCGCCATGCAAGCAACAGAAGCATGCAGACGACCAGAATGAGAGAGCCAATGAGCGCGTATTCCATCAACGAAGCACCGGACTCGTCTTTCAATAAATCAGTGAGCACGTATGACAGGCGGTCGGCAAATCGCATTCAGTTCTCCCAATTGTTCTTTCATATTGGAATGTGTTGCATTTGCCAGCTCGGCATCCGCTCTGACTCCAATGTAGGAGCGAGATAAAGCCGACGCATGAGCGCTGCGTCCTGGATTCGGCAGGACAGACCGCTTCTTTTTGACCCGAGAGATCTAGGACAAAAAGACTACCAAAGCACTCATTCTTGAGGCTGGGCATGTGGACCGGCGCGCCTCGGCAGACGCGCAACCTGGGCTATCGCGTCAGCGCGAACTTCGCATTGCGCACGGATGCGCCAGAGGTCAGGCACCAGGGTGGTTGAAAACGGTCGCGCGATCGCCTTATTGAGCTTCAAGTCGAAGTCGATCTCGCCCCATCGGGCGCCGCGCACTTCCCCCGAGCTGGCCGCGGTCAGGACTGCGAGCTCCAAGGCCCCGGGCGCTCATGCCATCGATCTTGCGCAGCACCGCCATGAACGCGCCGGCGTCGTCGACCTGCAGCGCGCGGGTGGTGCTTCACCTTCCTGATCTTGCGCGGCCTGGCCAGCAGCGGATCGAGGTGCCCACGCCAGCGCGCGGGGTTGTCGCCCGTTCGGTGGCCGCGGGCGGTTGCCCAGCCCAGGACCGTCTCGATTCGGCCGCGCAGGCGGGACGCAGTCTCGGTCTTGGTGGACCAGATCGACTCGAGCGCGCATGTTGGACGTAGTTCCGGCGGAGAGTGTGAGATTCGAACTCACGGACGGTTGCCCGTCGGCAGTTTTCAAGACTGCTGGTTTAAACCACTCACCCAACTCTCCTGGACTGCCTTCGTCGCGCGGGAAGGCAGGGTCGGGATTTTAGTCTGAGCCTTGGGCCGGCTCGGCCGCCGAATCCGGCGCCCACCCCCGCAGCACCAGGTTCACGATGCCTTCGGCCCACACCCGCCGCTCGTCCGGCCCGGCCAGGGGCTTCGAGATGAAGAAGCGCACCCCGCCGAAGGCCAGGGTCGACAGCTGCACCGCCGCCAGCTCAGCATGGGGCACGTGCAGCTTGCCCGCGCTGTGCGCCTCGGCCAGGTACTCGACCACCGGCGCCAGCACGTAGCTGTTCTCGGCGTAGAGCGCCTTGGCCAGCTCGGGGAAGCGCACCGCCTCGGCGATCACCAGGCGCATCAGCGCCAGGGTCTTGGGTTCGGTGGCGCTCAGGTACATGCGCTCGACCAGGTCGATGAGGGTTTGACGCTCGTCGCTTCCGCGGTGCACCAGCGTGTTCTGCATGGTCTCCCGGGCGTCGCTGACGGCGCGGTGCGCCACCTCGCGGAACAAGGCTTCCTTGTTGTCGAATTGGCGGTAGATGGTGATCTTGGCCACGCCGGCCTCGCGGGCAATGGCCTCGATGCTGGTGGCCGAGTAGCCCTTCTCCAGAAATGACACAAGCGCCGCCCCCAGGAAGGATTCGCGAAGCGCGGCCGCCTGCTCGGGGCTGGGCCGGCCGCGGGCGCGGCGCTTGATGGCGGCGGCGGTGCTTGTCTCTGGGGCTTCGGTGTCGAATTCGTTGTTCTGGTCCATGGCTTTGTCCCCCTCTCAGTCCGGCAGAAAAATGGACTGCAGGTCGCTCAAAAAGTCGAAACCACGCGTCGTCGGCCAGACGCGTGCAAGGTCTCTTTCTATCAAACCCTTGCGCTCGGCCTCCTCGAGACCGCGCTGGATGGAGGTAATGGCCAGCCCGGTGCGCTCCCCGAACTCCGCCAGCGTAAACCCATCCTTCAGTCGCAGGGCATTGAGCATGTATTCGAAGGGCAAGGCCCCAATTCCGACCTCGTCGCTCTGGGCAACGGCACGGCCGGCGATCGCGTTGTCCATGTACAGCCGCGGCTCCCGGTACCGCACCTGCCGCACCACCCGGTGCGCAAACGTCAACTTGCTGTGGGCGCCGGCGCCGATCCCCAGGTAATCGCCGAACTGCCAGTAGTTCAGATTGTGTGCACAGATATGGCCCCTGCGAGCGTAGGCCGATATCTCGTATCGCTGGAGGCCGTTGGCCGCCGTGCGCTCGGTGATGCGGTCGAGCATGTCGTAGGCCAGGTCGTCCTCCGGGATCACGGGCGGAAACTTGGCGAAGTAGGTGTTGGGCTCGATGGTCAGGTGGTATACCGACAAGTGTGGCGGTTGCAGCGCCAGGGCCTGGTCGAGGTCGGCGTCGAGGCCTTCCAGGGTCTGGCCCGGCAGCGCGTACATCAGGTCGAGGTTGAAGGTGTCGAAGGCGGCCGCGGCCTCTTCCACCGCCGCGATGGCCTGGGCGCGATCGTGCACGCGGCCCAGCGCCTTCAGGTGCTCGTCGTTGAAGCTCTGCACCCCCACCGACAGCCGCGTGACACCGGCCGCCCGGTAGGCGCGGAAGCGGTCGCGTTCGAAGGTGCCGGGGTTGGCCTCCAGCGTGATCTCGCAGTCGGGCGCCAGCTTGAGGCGGGCCCGCAGGTCGCCGATCAAGCGGTCGATGGCGGCCGGCGAGAACAGGCTTGGCGTGCCGCCGCCGATGAAGATCGTGTGCACCGTGCGGCCCCACACCAGCGGCAGCGCGGCGTCGAGGTCGGCCACCAGGGCGTCGATGTAGCGCTGCTCGGGCAGGGCCTGGTCGGTGTTACCGCCGCGCCATTCGTGCGAGTTGAAGTCGCAGTAGGGGCACTTGCGCAGGCACCAGGGCAGGTGCACGTACAGCGACAGCGGCGGCAGCGCCGCGAGTTGCAGCGGGCCCGGGCGCATCAGGTGCAGCGCGTCGTTGGCGCCGGCCGCGCCGTCGGCCGCCTCTTCGGCGCCGGTGGCGATCGGGATCACGATGCTCACGACAAGGGCCAGCGGTCGCGCATCAGGGCCAGCATCGCGCGCGCGGCCTGGCCGCGATGGCTGTTAGCGTTTTTCACGTCGGTGGGCAGCTGTGCAAAGGTCTTGCCGAATTGCGGCAGGAACATCACGGGGTCGAAGCCGAAGCCGTTGTCGCCGATCGGCCCGCGGGTGATTTCGCCCGGGGCGCGGCCGACCGCGATCAGGGGCTCGGGGTCGTCAGCGCTGCGCAGCGCGACCAGGGTGCTGACCAGCGCGGCGCGTCGGTTCTGCACGCCGTCCAATTGCTCGAGCAGCGCGCGCACGTTGTTGGCGTCGCCCTTCTCGTAGCCGAACTGGGTAGCGTAGTAGGCGGTGTCGACGCCCGGCAGGCCGCCGAAGGCCTCGACGCACAGGCCGGCATCGTCGGCGATGGCCGGCAGGCCGGTCGCCGCCGCCGCGTGGCGGGCCTTGGCGAGCGCGTTCTCGACGAAGGTACGGAAGGGCTCGTCGGCCTCGCAGACGCCGAGCTCGGATTGCCGCACCAACTCGATGTTGAGCGGCGCGAACAGCGCCTGCAGCTCGGCCAGCTTGCCGGCGTTGTTGGATGCGAGAACCAGTTTCATCGCCAGGGGGCGCAAGTCATCAGGCGGCCAGGGCCTGGGTCTGCAGCGCGGTCAGCTCGACGATGCCCTTCTCGGCCAGGGCCAGCAGCTGGTTCATCTCGTCGCGCGAGAAGGCGACGCCTTCGGCCGTGCCCTGCACTTCGACGAAGTGGCCGGCGCCGGTCATGACCACGTTCATGTCGGTGTCGCAGGCCGAGTCTTCGGTGTATTCGAGGTCGAGCAGCGGCGTGCCCTTGACGATGCCGACCGAGACCGCGGCCACGTGGCCGAGGATCGGCGTCGCCTGGATCTTGCCGTCGGCCAGCAGCTTGCTGACCGCGTCCTGCGCCGCCACGAAGGCGCCGGTGATGGCCGCCGTGCGGGTGCCGCCGTCGGCTTGCAACACGTCGCAGTCGAGGTGGATGGTTCGCTCGCCCAGGGCCGACAGGTTGAACACGGCGCGCATCGAGCGGCCGATGAGGCGCTGGATTTCCTGCGTGCGGCCGCTCTGCTTGCCGCGGGCCGCTTCGCGGTCGCTACGGGTGTGGGTGGCGCGCGGCAGCATGCCGTATTCGGCCGTGACCCAGCCCTCGCCGCTGYCGCGCTTGTGCGGCGGCACCCGCTCTTCGACCGAGGCGGTGCACAGCACGCGGGTCTGGCCGAACTCGATCAGCACCGAGCCTTCGGCGTGGATGGTGTAGCCACGGGTGATGCGCACGGGGCGGAGCTGGTCGGCCGCACGGCCGCCGTTTCGAACGAAAACTGTCATGGTGATCCGGGAAAAAGAAACGGGAAATTCAGGCAGCAAGGGTCGGGCTGCTTCAGCCTTTGCGGGCCGCCGAGCGCTTGATGGCCTCGTTGATCTCGGCGATGGAGCGCTCGATGGCGTCGTCGTCGAGGTCGTCGAGCTCGCTGTCGGAGGGCATGCCGGCCTGGATGGTGGAGGCGAACACGCCGTCGCTAATGCTGTCGGTCGACACACCGCGCTTTTCGCCCGGCGCGTCGGGGGTTTCCCATTCGAGGGCGATCAGGGTGACGTTGTCGCTGAGGGTGCCGCCGTTGCGCAGGGCCATCTCGGCCAGGTCGGGCGCCGAGTCGGAGACCGGCTTGCCGGACGAGAGGATGTGCACGATGAGGTGGTCGTCGAGCACGCCCCAGACGCCGTCGGAGCACAGCATGATGCGGTCGCCGCGCTGCAGCGGCAGCGGCGCCGAGACGTCGAACAGTGGCGTGGTCGGCGAGCCCAGGCAGGTCAGCAGCAGGTTTCGGTTGACCGGATCGGGGCCGGCATTGGCGCGCGGGCGCTCGGCGTGGGAATGGTCGCGGGTTCGGACGAGCAGTTCGCCGTCGCGGATCACGTAGAGGCGCGAGTCGCCGCAGTGGATCCACGTGGCGGTGTTGTCCTGGATGACCGCCGCCACGACCGTGGTGCGGGGCGTGTCGAGCATCGCCTTGTTGCCGGCGTAACGCATGATCTGCTGGTGCGCGGCCATGACCGATGCCGTGAGGAAGGCCTTGACATCCTTGACAACCGGCCGTGCCTCGCGCTGGTAGAGCGCCGCGATGGTCTGCAGCGCCAGCTGGGCGGCCACCTCGCCTTCGGGGTGCCCGCCCATGCCGTCGGCCAGCACGAAGAGGCCCGACTCCCGCGTGTAGCAGTAGCCCATGCGGTCTTCGTTCTTGAGGCGGCCACCTTTGCGGCTGACCTGGAATACGGAGAACTTCATGCGGGACGTGTGGTGGGTGCTGCGGCCTTGGGCAGGCCCTTCTTTTCGAAGGAACGCATGTTGTCGATGGAAAGCCGTACTTTCTCGCCGACCGTGAGCTTGGTGTAGCGGCGCTCGCCTTCGCGGCTGAGCTCTTTTTGCAGCGCGAACACCGACTGCGGGCGCGACAGCGGGTCGAGCGACATGCACCACTCGACCACCTCGATCAGGTTGTCGGAGTAGATGCCGCGCAGCCGCGAGAGCGACAGACCGAGGCGGTCTTTCTCGATGCGCTGGGGAGCGTCGTTGGGCGGGTAGCCCTGCATGCAGGCGTAGATGCAGGCGCCGATGGCGTAAATGTCGGTCCAGGGGCCCATCGACGAATCGCGCCGGTACATCTCGGGAGCCGCGAAGCCGGGGGTATACATCGGGCGGATGAAGTTGCCTTCCTTGGACAGCACCTCGCGGGCGGCGCCGAAGTCGATCATCACGGCGCGGTCGTCGTCGGTGACGAAGATGTTGGCGGGCTTGATGTCCAGGTGCAGCATCTTGTGCTGGTGGACGATGCGCAACCCGCGCAGGATCTCATCGAAGAGCGAACGGATGGTCGACTCGCGGAATACTTTCTGCTTCTTCAGGTCGCGCGCGGTGACGATGAAATCCTGCAGGGTGGCGCCCTCCAGGTAGTTCATGACCATGTAGACGGTCTCGTTCTCGCGAAAGAAGTTGAGCACGCTGACCACCGAGGCGTGCGAGATCTGGGCCAGCGAGCGGCCTTCTTCGAAGAAGCTCTTGAGGCCCAAGCGGTAGAGGGAGAGCTTTTCGGGCGGCACCTGGGGGGCGAGCTCGCCGGTGCCGCGGGCGGCCAGCGACGAGGGCAGGTATTCCTTGATGGCGACTTGCTGGCCGCTGTTGTCGACGGCCAGGTAGACGACGCCGAAGCCGCCAGCGGAAAGCCTCCGCACGACGCGGTAGCCCCCGATCATGGTGTCGGGAAGCAGGGGCGAAGGTTTGACCTTTGACATAATCCGGGAGTTTCGCCCGAAGGCGATGGTGCGGCAAGCGAACGCCGTGCCGAGCCCTCGGTGAAAAGCAAACAAACCACAGCGAGGCGCGATGCCAGTTTACAGCATGACCGGCTATGCCAGCGGCCAGAACGGCCCCACGGGCAGCCACCCCGACGCCGAAGCAAGGCCCCAGCCAGCGGGCCGACTCGGGGTCGAGATCCGTTCGGTCAACAGCCGATTCCTCGACCTGACCTTCAAGCTCCCCGAAGAGCTGCGCCAGCACGAACCGGCGCTGCGCGAGCTGCTCACCGGGCAGTTGAAACGCGGCAAGGTCGAGCTGCGGGTGGCGATCGAGAACACCGCCAACGCTGGTGTCGCCGACGCGTCGCCCAAGCTACTTCAGCGGCTCAACGGGGTGCAGGACACCATCAAGGCCTGGCTGCCGAGCGCCCGCGACCTGAGCGTGGCCGACGTGCTGCGCCTGGCCGCTGGCGATACGGCGCCCCGGGGCGACTGGGGGCCGGAGCTGACCGATCTCACCGACAAGACCGTGAAAGCCCTGATGGCCGCCCGCGAGCGCGAAGGTGCGCGGCTGGCGAAGATGCTGCTGGACCACCTGGGACAGCTGCGCAAGCTGGCGGCCCAGGCGCTGCCGCTGGTGCCGAAGCTGGTCGAGCAGCAGCGCACCCGCTTTCTCGAACGCTGGACCGAGGCCATGGGCCTGGCCGGCGGCACCACCCCGCCCGAGGCGGCGCAGGACCGGGCGCTATCGGAAGCCACGGCCTTCGCGATCCGCATCGACGTCGCTGAAGAGCTGACCCGGCTGGATTCGCACCTGGACGAGATCGAGCGGCTGGTGAAAAAGGGTGGCGAGATCGGCAAGCGGCTCGACTTCCTGATCCAGGAGCTGCACCGGGAGGCCAACACCCTGGGGTCGAAGTCGGCCACGCTGGAGCTGACGCGGATCGGGGTGGATATGAAGGTGCTGGTGGAGCAGATGCGGGAGCAGGTGCAGAACATCGAGTGAGGGGCGGCACCCGGCTGCCGGCCCTATCGATCTGTCTTCTGAGGTTCCCCCTCGTCGGGTGTCGTTCCGAATTCGTCGTGTTTCTTACTGCTTCCGCGCGCCCGGTCGACCGGATACTTCAGCGCGTTAACCCGAAGCTTGCGCTGCGCCGCTGCGACCGGATCGATGCCCAGCGCGCTTCCCAACTGAATGAGGTACAGCAGGACATCGGCCATCTCGGCGCCCACCGCGTCGCGCTGTTCCGACGCCAGCGCCCTGCTCTGCGCCTCGGTCAGCCACTGGAAATGCTCGAGCAGTTCGCCCGCCTCGACGACCAATGCCGAAGCAAGGTTCTTCGGGGAATGAAATTGCTGCCAGTCCCGCTCCCTGGCGAACTGGTCGAGGTGGTTCGCGAGCTCTCGGAGGGAATCGGTCATGGCCGGGGTGATTTGGGCTTACGATGTACAGAATTATGTACTTCTTGCGGAGCTTTCGATGCCCATCACCACTGCGGACGTGGTTCCCCTGACCCAGGCCCGTGCGACGCTTTCCGAGCTGGCGGACCAGGTCAAGGCGGGCGCCGAGAAAATCATCACCAAGAACGGCGAAAGCTATGTCGCACTGATCGACTCGGATCGGCTTGATTACTACCACCGCCTCGAGCGCGAACGGATCCATCTGGTGCTGCTGGACGAGGTCGAAAAAGGCCTCGCGGACGTGACGGCCGGCCGGACCCGCAATGCGCGCGGAGCGCTGGACGAACTCAAGCGTACTGCCAGTCGATCCCTCCAGCCAAACGGAGGCCAACGCTGACACGCGTGGCCCAACAGTTCGCCGCGGTCAGGTTCACCGCGAACTTCGAAGCCAACCTCGAACGGATTGCCGCCTTCTGGGCCGAGCAGGGCGCGCCGCAAGTCCATGCTCGCCTTCTCGACGAACTCGGCGACACGGTCATCGGCAACCTGGAGCGCCATGCCCGAATCGGCCGCAGATTTCTCGCGCGCACGGGCCAATCGATCGAAGTACAGGAACGCGTGATGGGATTGCGCAAGCGCTTCGGCAACGTCGAGGTGAGGGAGTATCTTTCCGGCGACTATCTTCTGCTCTACGACCTGGCTGAAGAAGGCACCGCCCGGGAGCCAGCGCTGACGGTGAACCTGCTGGCGATCAGGCACCAACGGCAGCTTTCATTCGATTTCGAAGCTTTCTGGCAGGCCAATCGAGGAGAAGACGGCGGCTGACGGAACACCCGAGTCACAAGCGCAGCCGCTCAACCGTCTGAGGTGCAAATGACCGACCCCACCACCACCTTCAATCGCCTTCGCCCGCGCCTGCAGGGCATCGCCTACCGCATGCTCGGCGCCGTGGCCGAGGCCGAGGACGTGGTGCAGGACGCCTGGCTGCGCTGGCACGAGGCCGAGCAGGAAAATATCGACAACGCCGAGGCCTGGCTGGTGACCATCACCACGCGGATCTCGATCGACCGGCTGCGCGCCGCCAAGGTGCAGCGCGAGCATTACGTCGGCTACTGGCTGCCCGAGCCGGTGCTGACCGACGAGCCCAGCACGCCCGAGCAGACCAAGGAGCTGTCCGACGACGTCTCGGTGGCCTTCCTGTTCATGCTCGAACGGCTGGCGCCCGAGGCGCGGGCCGCTTTCCTGCTGCGCGAGGTGTTCGATGCCGACTACGACGAGGTGGCCAAGGCGATCGGCAAGAGCGAGGCGGCCTGCCGGCAGATCGTGCACCGCGCCAAGACGCAGCTGCGCGAGGAGCGGCCCCGCTTCTCGGTCTCGCGCGACACGCACCACCAGCTGATGCGCGGCTTCGCCGAAGCTCTGTCGCGCGGCGACTTCGCGGCCATGAACGGCATGCTGGCCGAGAACGCCGAGCTGATCGGCGACGGCGGCGGAATCGTGCCGAGCTTCGGCAAGCCGCTGCTCGGCGGCCAGCGCATCGCGCAGCTCTTCTATGCCAACCACCTGCGCTTCGGCAGCGGCGTGCGCGTTGAGCTCGCGATGGTCAACGGCGAATGGGCGCTGCTGCGCTTCATCGACGGGGTGCTCGAATCGGCGCAGTCGTACGAGACCGACGGCGAGCACATCACGCGCATCCATGTGCAGCGCAATCCCGAGAAGCTGGCGCGGCTGGCAGCCGCTTTCCAGGGACATTGAGGCGGGGTCTGTCACAAACCGGCGATCTGGCGCGTCTTGTGGGTATGGATGCAAAAAAGATCCGTCCATACCGCGAAGTTTCGCAAGCGGATGCCTCAGCCGTTCTGGGGCTCTCTCTTTAGGAAGTGACCATGACCCAACGAATCAACGCCATGCAGCAATCGCCCGAGCTGTTCAAGAAATTCGTCGAGTTCAGTATGCTGGAGAAGAACGGCGCCATCGAGCAGAAGATCCTGGACCTCGTGCACATCCGCGCCTCGCAGATCAACGGCTGCGGCTTCTGCCTCGACATGCACGTGAAGGAAGCCAAGCTGCACGGCGAGCGCGAGTTGCGCCTCTACCATCTGCCGATTTGGCGCGAATCGACCCTGTTCAGCCCGCGCGAGCGCGCCGCGCTGGCCTGGACCGAGATCCTGACCAAGCTGCCCGAGCACGGCGTGCCCAACGACATCTACGACCGCGTGCGCACCCAGCTGTCGGAAAAGGAGCTGTCGGACCTGAGCTTCGCCGTGATGGCGATCAACGCCTGGAATCGCCTCAACGTCGGCTTCCAGACCGTGCCAGGCTCGGCCGACAAGGCCTACGGCCTCGACAAGGCAGGACTGGAGTGAACATCATGAAGATCGTCGTCATCGGTGGCTCCGGCCTCATCGGAAGCAAGCTCGTCGCCAACCTTCGCCAACGAGGCCATGAGGTGCTCGCGGCCTCGCCGGCCTCGGGCGTCAACACGATCACGGGCGAAGGCCTGGCCGAGGCGCTCAGGGGCGCGCAGGTGGTGGTCGACGTGGCGAACTCGCCTTCGTTCGAGGACAAGGCGGTGCTGGAATTCTTCGAGACCGCGGGCCGCAACCTGCTGGCCGCGGAGGCCGCGGCAGGCGTCAAGCACCACGTCGCGCTGTCGGTGGTCGGCACCGACCTGTTGGCCGAGAGCGGCTACTTCCGCGGCAAGATCGCGCAAGAGAAGCTGATCCGGGCCGGAGGGATCCCCTACACGATCGTTCAGTCGACGCAGTTCTTCGAGTTCCTGGGCGGCATCGCACAGTCGGGCTCCGATGGAGAGGCCGTGAAGCTGTCGCCCGCCTTCGTGCAGCCGATCGCCTCGGACGACGTGGCGGCGGCGATGGCCATCTACACGCTGGGCGAGCCGGTCAACGGCGTGGTCGAGATCGCCGGGCCGGAGCGGGTGCGGATGCCCAAGCTGGTGCAGCGCTACCTGGCCGCAATGCACGATCCGCGCAAGGTCGTGGCCGATCCGCAGGCGCGCTACTTCGGCGCACTGCTGGAAGACGGCACGCTGGTGCCGAGCGGCAAGAATCCGTGGCTGGGGTCGGTGGGGTTCGAGGACTGGTTCCGCAAGTCCGTCGCCTCGAAGTAGCCGTTCACGGGCTGCGCAGGCCCAGCCCCCCGACCCGCTCCACCCGCTTGCGCACCGCGCCCTGCATCACCTCCGGCGCCGCCACCAGCGTGAACCAGTGCCGGGCCCGCGTGATGCCGGTGTAGACCAGCTCGCGTGTCAGCACCGGGCCGGCCCGCTCAGGCAGCAGCAGGGCCGCGTGCGCGAACTCCGAGCCCTGCGACTTGTGGACCGTCATTGCGAACACGGTCTCGACCGCGCGCAGGCGGCTCGGCAGCACCCAGCGGATGCCGTCCTGGCCGTCGCCGGCGGCGAAGGCCACGCGCAAGGTCCAGCGCGGGTGCTGCTCGCCGGGCACCCAGGCCGGCATCGCCAGCGTGACGCCGACGTCGCCGTTCATGAGGCCCAGTCCGTAGTCATTGCGGGTGACCAGCACCGGGCGGCCCGGGTACCAGCCGCCATGCTCGGCTTCGAGCAGGCCCTCGGCGCGCAGCAGGCCGGCGATGCGCTGGTTCAGTCCCTCGACGCCCTGCGGGCCACTGCGCAAGGCGCACAGCAGCTGGAACTGGCCATAGGCCGCGAGCACCTTGCGCGCCCAGGCGTCGAAGTCGGCCTGCGGGGCATCGATGCCCGGCTGGCCTTCGCACATCCGCGTCAGGTAGCGGCGGTAGCCGGCCGGCGGCGGCACGGGTTTGCCGCCGTTGAGGCGCCCCTGGCCTTGGCCCGCGAAGCCCTCGGCTGCGCCATCGACAACCAGTCGACGCAGCGCCGCGTCGTCGAGGCTGCGCTGCTGCGACAGGTCCGCATAGCCGCGATCGAACACGCGCCGCACGGCGCCGGCGTCGCCCGCATTGACCGCCTCGGCCAGCTTGCCGATGCCGCTCGCGGCGCTGAAGCGATGGCTGACGCGCAGCTTGACCACCGCCTGGTCGAGCGGGCTGCCCGCGGCATCGCACAGCTCCGGCTCCAGCATCTCTCCGGTAACGGCCTCCAGCCAGGCGGCGGTGTCGGCGCTGTAGTGCCCGGCATCGGCGCGCTGGCAGAGGTCGCCCAGCACCGCGCCGGCTTCGACAGAAGCGAGCTGGTCCTTGTCGCCGAGCAGGATCAGCGGCGCATGCGGCGGCAGCGCGGCGAAGACGGCGGCCATCATCTCGAGGTCGAGCATCGAAGCTTCATCGATCACCAGCAGGTCGAGCGCCAGCGGATTACGCGCATCGTGGCGGAAGTGGCGGGTGTCGGGGCGGCTGCCGAGCAGCCTATGCACCGTCGTGACCTCGGTCGGAATGGCCGCACGCACCGCCGCCGGATCGGCCAGCCCGTCCAGCGGCAGACGCTCGACCGCGCCGGCGATCGATTCGTTGAGCCGCGCCGCCGCCTTTCCGGTGGGTGCAGCCAGCCGGATGCGCAGCCGACGCCCCTCGCCGCCGGCCAGCGCCAGGTGCTGCAGCACGGCCAGCAGGCGCACCACGGTGGTCGTCTTGCCGGTACCGGGGCCGCCGGTGATGATGCCGAAGCCCTGCCGGGCGGCGAGCGCGCAAGCGATCTTCTGCCAGTCGACGGCGGCGCCGTCGCGGTGCGGGAACAGCACGTCGAGCGCGGCCGCCAGCGTGGCCTGCGACTCGGGCGCCGCCGCCGCGGTCGGCATCGCCACGCGCCCGGCGATTGCCGCGCGCACCGACTGCTCGTACTGCCAGTAGCGGCGCAAGTAAAGGCGGCTGCCGACGCGCACCAGTGGCGTCGCGCCGGGACCGCTGCCGACCAGCGCGGGATGGGTCAGCGCCTTGGTCCAGCGCGCCAGCGTCACGCCAGCCAGCAAGACCGACGGCGCGATGATCAGCGCGGCATCGTCGGCTGCCCGCGCTGCGCCTTCGGGCGGCATCGACAGGGCCAGTCCCGCATCGGCCAGCGCCGCCTGCAGATCCAGGCAGGCATGGCCGCGGCCCAGTTGATGGCTGGCCAGCGCGGCGCCGAGGATCAGCAGCGGATCGGCATCGGGCGCCTTCTGCGCCAGGAAGGCCGCGAAGCTGCGGTCGAGCGCACGCAGCCAGCCTTCGGCGACCCAGCGATCGAGGTCGGCGAGCAGCGGCGCATGGCGCTCGGGCAGCGCGCCGAGGAAGACGCCGGTGGACACGGTCGAGGCCTTCATGCCGGCTGCTCCATCGCGGGGATCTCCTCACCGCCGAACAAGGCGTCGAGCGCATCGATCAGCGCCCTGGGTGGCCGCTCGCAGTGCAGGCCCTGGCCCGGCGCCGCATGGCCGCGCAGGAACAGGTACACCGCGCCGCCGACATGGCGCTCGTAGTCGTAATCGGGCAGCCGCGACCGCAGCAGCCGGTGCAGCGCGAAGACGTAGAGCACGTACTGCAGTTCGTAGCGGTGCTGCATCACGGCCTCGCGCAGCGCGGCGGGCGTGTAGTCGGCGTCGCGCGGGCCGAGCCAGTTGGACTTGTAGTCGGCCACGAAGTAGCGGCCCTGGTGCTCGAACACGAGGTCGATGTAGCCCTTGAGCATGCCATTGAGCTGCTGCGGCAGCAGCGGCGCGCGCGGCGCGCCGTCGAGCGTGTGGCGGCAGACCAGCGCGTCGAGCGCGCGCAGGTCGACCTGCTGCACGCCGAACCAAAACTCCATCTCGATCTGCACCCGGCCGAGCGCCGCCGGGGCCACGGCGCCGGACTGCAGCGGGCCGAGGTCCAGCGGCGCCGACAGCCAGCCCATGAGCCACTCGCGCAGCGGCTCGGTCCATGCACTCCAACCGCTCAGGTTGCAGCGCCGGGCAATGAGGTCGGCCATGTCGACCTGCACCGCCGCGTCGGACCGCACGCTCGCGAAGCCCTGGCGGCCCACCCATTCGAGCAGGCCGTGCAAGAAGCTGCCCGGACCGGCGCCGCGCGGGAAGTCGTGCAGGCTGCCGGTGCTGGGCGCCGGCGCGTTGATTTCTTCTTCGGCTGTCAAGGCGTCGGAGCGGCTATCTGCATAGATGTCCTCGGCGGCGCTGGTCGGCGTCGGCGGCAGGGCCAGCCGCGTCGCCGGCTCGCCGAGCGCCAGCGCGGCCTCGTCGTCGAGCGTGTCGGCGGCCCGGCTCAGCGCCGAATAGCTGGCGATCCACCAGCGCTCGCGCGGGCCCGCGGGCACCGCGGGCTCGGGCGCGAGCTGCGGGGCGGCGGCGACCGGCCGATAGCGCGCATCGCCAGGCCCGGGCGCGGCTTCGACCGCGATCGCCGGACAGGTCTTGGCC
>NZ_JBFUIU010000094.1:0-18119 GCF_056401695.1 Variovorax sp. P4_D9 | reverse complement strand
GTGATCGACTTCAACACCGACCATGTCTCCGTCACCAACACCGGCCAGGCCATCTTGGTCATCGATCTCGCGGCCTTCGGCGACCCCGCGCACTTCAAGCGGGCGGTCGACACGCTGGTTCGCGACCTCCGGGACAGCCAGCGTCTGCCGGGCGTCGAGCGCATCTGGCTGCCCGGCGAACAGAGCCACGAGAAGCGGCGCCGATATGCGCAGGACGGCATTCCGATCGCGCCCGTGCTGCTCAAGGAGCTGAATCAGCTCGCCGCCGAGATCGGGATCGCCCCGCTGGCGCAGCAAGCGCATCGAAATCCCTGATCCGGTCGCGCGGAATCGGCATCGACCGAAGGCGGCCTTCGCCAGCGCAGGCATGATGCCGGCATGCCCGGCCCCGACAGCGCCCTGCGCCCCTTCCCGCTGCGCCTTCATCCCGGCGACGACCTGCGGCGCGCGATCGAGTCCACCGTGCACGCGCAGGGCCTGCAGGCGGCCTTCGTGCTGTCGGGCATCGGCAGCCTCCGCCCGGCGCGGATCCGGCTCGCCGGAGCAGAAGACGACACGGTGATCGATCGCGACACCGAACTGCTGAGCCTGGCCGGTAGCATCGGCGCGGGCGGCTCGCACCTGCACCTGAGCGTCGCCGACGATCGGGGTCAGGTGGTGGGCGGCCATGCGAGCTATGGCTGCATCGTGCGCACCACCGCGGAGTTGCTGCTGGTACTGCTGCCGGACTGGCGCTTCGCGCGCGAGTTCGATCCCAGCACGGGCTGGGCCGAACTGCGGATCACGCAGCGTGGCGACTGAGAACACGCGTCCGATCACCGCGCTCAGCGACGCAGATTTATCTCCATGACGGCGCAGCGATGGGCTGCAACTCGGCGCACGCCGTGGACGATTGGGCGACATAAACGTGAGGCGCGGGCGCCCCAGTTGCCATTGTTGGCCAGAAATGTGACAAATTGTGTCATGGTAAGGCGTCTTGCGCGCTATCACCGGTATGGCATGAAGGCTGCACTGTCCATCGACGAGGCCTCGAGGCCGTGGACCATTTCTCGAAGTTCATGGCCACGTGTCACACCCACGCCACAACGAAAAACAAGGAAAACCCATCGTGGACGAGAAGAAGAACGTCGACGCCGAAGGACTGCCCAGGCGAACGACGATCGCCCTGGCGGGCGTGTTGGTCGCCGCCGCCGCACTGAGCGCCTGCGGCGGTGGTTCGGGCTCCGCCGGCGGCGGCACACCGTCGCCAGTCGCGGCAACCCAACCCTCCGCGTCGCCCACTGACGCCGTCGTGGATGAGCCGAAGAACGTCGGCACCGACATCGACGCGCCGAATCCGGTGCCGCCTTCGCCACCCTTGCCCCCGACGCAGGCCACGCCGGTGGACGCGAGCCTGGGCATCACGAGCTTCTATCCGCTGTTCGCAGCAGGCACGCCGGTCACCGAGCAGATCCAGTACCGCGAGGCCGACGGAACGCTCGTCACGCTGATGGGGATGCGCCCCACCGAGCGGCATGCGCGCGAGCGAGGTGAAGCCTGGACCGCGCCCGACGAAGGGCCGGGCCGCTATCTCACCTTCCCGTCGGCCTACTTCCAGAACCGCACCTACGGCATCGAGATTCGCGATCACGTCCCAGCGGGGAAGCAGCTCATCGAAATGGTCTTGATCGTCAATGACGGCACCTTCGATGGCACGACGTTCAGCCTCTTCCGCAACAGCAACGACGAAGGCGTGCGCGACTACGGCTGGTCGCTCAACACGGGCTTCAACAATCCGAAGATGGACGGCAAGCCGATCTGCATGGCGGGCAGTCGCGACTGCAAGATCGACTTCGATTCCTACTGGGACGTGCCTAAGGGCCAGCCGCACCGCGCGCTCATGATGGGCGACGTGATCGAGCTGTCGCCCGCCCAGCGCATGGAACGCTATGGAGACGGCATGCACGCCGGCGAGCCGGTATCCGACAGCCTGAAGGGCAAGGCGGTGGTCGACGGCGCCGGCAGCCGCTACTACTCGTTCGAGCAGCTCTACGTCGTCGGCCAAGGCCTGGTGCCGTGGTACGGCTTGGCACCGCGGCTGAATTCCGCGCCGCTGCCCGAAGCGACGCTGCTGGGCGGATCGACGAGCCTTTCATACAACTACTCGGAGGAGCCGATGCGCGTCTTCCAGCAGATGTCCAACAACATCGGCATCGTCAACGCCAAGCGCTTCGTGCAGGGCCGACGCCTGTTCCACACATCGTTCCTGGACGGCAAGCACTCGGAGCACCCAGACGACAACCCGGTGTTCGTCGCGCATGTGGGCCAGCTCGGCCCGCGCTTCAACCAGGAGCGCTGCATCGCATGCCACACGCTCAATGGCCGCAGTGCCATGCCCGGCATCGGCGCGCGCCTGGACGCGATGGCCGTGCTCACCGCGGCAGCCGCTTCGACCGGCGCCAATCCCGTGCCTGATGCGACCTATGGCTTGAACGTGCAGCAGCGCAGCCGCGACGCCGGCGCGACGGACCTGTCCGTGAGCGTGCAGTCATACGACACCACGCTGTACACGCTGCCCGACGGTGAAAAGGTCGAACTGCAGAAGCCCGTCTATGCGTTCAAGGGCCCGGCACCGGCGAGGTTCTCGGTGCGCCAGGCGGCGCAGATCGTGGGCATGGGGCTGATCGAGGCGGTCGACGAAGCCACCATCCTTGGGCTGGCCGACCCCACCGACCGCGAGGGCGACGGCGTGAAGGGTGTGCCGAACTGGGTGACCAATCCCGAGAACGGGAAGGTCCACCTCGGCCGCTATGGCTGGAAAGCCGCAAAGGCCACGCTGCGTCAGCAGGTCGGCGACGCGTTGCTCAAGGACATAGGCGTCACGAGCCCCGTGTTCCCGTCGCGCGGCTGCCAGCGGATGGATCCCGACTGCCGCAACCCGACCGGCGGCACCGCGATCTCCGAAGCCGAACTGGAGCGCCTTTCGGACTACCTGTGGCTGTTGGCCGTGCCGGCGCAGCGCAGCCTGCGCAGCGGATTCCCGGCCGACACGCGCATCTCGCCCGAGCACGACGTGAACCCTGGCCAGATCAGCCGCGGCAGCACCTTGTTTGCACAGGCGCAATGCGTGGCCTGCCACACGCCCCTGATGAAGACGGGCACGAAGCATCCCTTCGCCGAACTGCGCGACCAGACCATCCGCCCCTACACCAACTTGCTGTTGCACGACATGGGGCCGGGCCTGGCCGACACGCTGGCCGAAAGCAAGGCGACAGCCAGCATGTGGCGAACGGCGCCGCTGTGGGGCCTGGGGTCGCTGACGTACGTGCAGGGCAGCGAGCAGAACGTACGCTACTTGCACGACGGTCGCGCGCGCACGCTGATGGAAGCCATCCTGTGGCACGGCGGCGAGGCCGCTGCGAGCCGCGGCAGGTTCGAAGCGATGTCGAAGGAAGAGCGGACCGCCGTGATCGCGTTCCTGAGTTCGCTGTGATGCCTGCGAGGCAAGGCGGGCCTCGGTGCAGCTCGTGCCTGCCACGCAGTCGGCCCCTGCCATCGGCACGGCACTGCACGCGCGGGTCAGAAATCGTGAGCTTCTCTTCGACAGTCTGAATTGACAGCATGAGACTACTTGTCTGTGGAGGTCGATACTTTGACGACTGGCCATTCATCGTGAAGGTTCTCGACCGCGTCCATGCGCGTCAGCCCGTCACCCTCGTGATTGAAGGGGGTGCCACGGGCGCAGACGGCCTCGCGCGTCGATGGGCCATTGCACGAGGCATCGAGGTTGCCACGTACCGCGCAAACTGGGAGCGATACGAGCACCGTGCCGTGCCCATCAGAAACGCCCAGATGCTGCGCGAGGGTCGTCCACAACTCGTGGTCGCATTCAAGGGGGGTCGCGGGACCATGCACATGATCACGATTGCCGCT
Source organism: Variovorax sp. P4_D9 (assembly GCF_056401695.1). Classification (NCBI taxonomy): domain Bacteria; kingdom Pseudomonadati; phylum Pseudomonadota; class Betaproteobacteria; order Burkholderiales; family Comamonadaceae; genus Variovorax; species Variovorax sp. P4_D9. The sequence goes on along the minus strand of NZ_JBFUIU010000094.1, from coordinate 14,207 downwards.
GCGGCACTCGTGCCTGTGTTGAAGACTTGGCAGTCCGCAGGCCGCGCAAAATAAGCGGCGGCGGAAAGCGTGTGATCTCGCTTAATTTAGTCGTGAACGAGGCCCCAGCATCCACGCGGCTTGTGGTGACCGCAAATTCAGGACTGCCAAACCAGAGTCGCAAACGATGGGGATCTACCGGCCGCCTCCCGATCCCGCGCCGACCGCATCCTCGGCGAACAGCGATCGCGCCAACTCCTGGGCCAGTCGCGAGGCGCCGATCGCGAGGCCCGGGATATCGCCGGCCAACGGACCATGTCTCATGGTGGCGCCCCAACTGTTTGTTGTCCTGCACTCGCCGAGCTTCGGGCGAAGACGGCGGCAGCAAACTCCACGAACGCCCGCACGCGGCCCGCAAACTGGTGTCGACGCGGATAGACGGCATGGATGTCCGCCGGCGGCGTCTCGTAATTCTCCATTACCTGCCTCAAGCGGCCGCTGCGAAGGTGCTTCGCTACGTCCCATTCGGCGCACAGAAGGATTTCCGTGGCCATCCAACGCCCAGTTGACGGCGATGTCGCCGTCATTGGTGCTCATCGCACCATGAACCTTCACGACCTCCTCGCGGCGTCCGGAACGCAGCCGCCAGACTCCGTAAGCGTCCTCGCCATGGCGGATACTGGTGCAATCATGTGTCGCCACTCGCGCGGCGACTTCGGCGTCCCCCGCCGCTCGAGATAGGAAGGCGACGCACACAGCAGTCTTCGGTTCGGGGCAAGCAGCCGCGCCACCACGCGCGCATCCGGTGGCTCGCCGAAACGAATGCAGACGTCGCGTCGAGCTGAGCTCCTGGGGCGGCGTCTCAGTGCCGGCCGGCACGCCCGACCCGATCGTCGCCCGGATCCGCTCGGCCTTCGAGAAAGCACTGAAGCAGCCCGCCGAGGCGGCGGCGCTGATCGAGCGCGGCGGCCAGGTCAGCCCGCAGGATTCGGAGGCCTACGCGCGCGGCTTCAGTGAGGAGATCGCCTTGACCGAGGCGATGATGAAGCGCGCCGGCCTGGCGCCGTAGTGAACCCAGGTTCGGGGTCCGGCAGAATGTCTGGCCGACCTGCCTCTCGAAAGGGCTTCCAGCATGACCAGACTGTGGCTGTTTCTCATCGCGTGGGCCTGCGCCGCCACCGCCAGCGGCGCCGAAGACTGCGAAGCCCTGCGCACCCGCATCGAGGCGAAGATCGCCGCCGCCGGCGTGCTGCGCTTCGCGGTTGTCACGGTCGATGTCGCCGCACCGGTCGAAGGCCAGGTGGTGGGCAATTGCGAGCTCGGAAGCAAGAAGATCGTGTACCTGCGCGAACGCGGCCCGGAATCCGAGGCCTCGCCATCCCGCCCACGCCCGCGCAGCGCGCCGATCCTGACCGAGTGCAAGGACGGCAGCTCGTCCGTCGGCGGCGATTGCCCCAGGTAGCTCAGCGGCAGACCGTGGTCGTCCCCACGGGCCGGCAGGTCTTGCCATCCAGGCTCTGGTAGCGCTCGAGCTGGCCGGAGCGGTTGTATCGGTTGCCCTGCCGGTCCTCGCAGCCGCCCGCGTCGCAATGGCGGATCCGCGGCCGCATGTCGCGCGGCGGCGGACGTCGATAGGCGCCGCCGGGATAGCCATAGCCATAGCCATCGTCGACCGGCAACGGATCGACGCCACTGTCGCTCCAGCGCGAATCGACCGCCGGATCGGCGCCGCGGCTGCCTCGCGCGTCGATGGCGATCGGCCCCGAGGGTACCGGCGGCGGATGCGCGGCGATTTCTGCCGGCTCTCGCTGCGACGGCGACGGCCTCGCCGGCTCGGCGCCGTCCGTCGCCGGCGGGGCGGCTTCCGGCACGGCCACGCGGCCGACGACCCGGGCGCCCGACGGGCATGCGCCATCGGTATAGCTCACGTTGCCTGCCGGGTCCGAGCAGCGGATCACCTCGGCGTAGGAGACGGAGCCGAGCAAGACAAGCCCGAGGATGACAAACCGGCAACGCATGACCTCCCATTGTGCGGTTCTCATTGAAACAATGTGCGAATGAGGGCCGGCTTCGGGCCTCGTCGAAACAGATGATGCGTCGCAGAAACAAGACTGGCATCTTCTTTCAGGGGCCGGCAGCGGACACCCGATGATGGCCTAGGACCCGATCATGAACCTTCGACCCTTGGACGCGAATCCGATGCCCTCCCCCGGTTTGCGCAAGGTCCGGCAAGGCTCCGTCATCGTCGGGATCCTGTTCGCCGTGACCGCCATCTTCCTGTTCGTCGGCGGCGATCGTTCGCCTACGGGCGCAGCCGACCGCGGCCGGGAACTGGCCGTGCTCAGCACGACAGTCGTCGCCGCCGCCGCGTTCCTCGTCGCCTTCTTTTGCAGCGCCATGTCCTTCGTGCAGCAGTGGCGGCTGCGCCGGCAACGCAAGATCGAGCGCCTGTCCGCGGCCGAGCGACGGGCCGACATCGCGATCCGCAGGGCACGGATCCGCGCTGAACTCAAGGACTTCCACTGAGCGGACGCCTGCTCTTTCCTCGGGCGACAGGGCGCAGGCTAACATCGCCGACTGAGCGAACCATCCAGAGAGAGCAGAAGCCCATGGCGAACGAGTCCAACCGACAGGCCGAATTGAAGAAGATGGTGCTCTGCGCGTCATGTGCGGGCATCCAGCGCAACTGGCGCCGCGCGCCCGGTCACGCCGAGCTCGTGCAGCAGTCCAGCCGCAAGGAAGAACGCGACGATGGCCATTCCGTCAACATCACCAGCTACCGCTGCGACGCCTGCGGCACGCGCTGGGAATACGAGAACGACAAGACGAACCAGCAGGCAGGCTGGTCGGTCGTCGGACAGTAGCGCAGGAGACGCCGCACGCGTCAGGGCGGCACCAGCATGGCGGCGGCCGCGGCGTGCACCGCCCCCGTCAACCCGCGCAGCACCTCCGATTCGATGCGCCAGTGCTGCCAGTACAGGGCGACATCGAGCCACTGCCCCGGCACCAGTTCGACCAGATCGCCGCTCGCCAGCAGTCCGCCCACGAGCACCTGCGGATTCATCCCCCAGCCCAGCCCGTTCACCGCGGCGTGAACGAAGCCATGGGTGCCGGGCACCCGGTGCAGCGGCGGCGCCAGCGTCTTGTGCGTGAGTCGACGGATGAAACGCGCCTGCAGCGAATCCCTGGCGTTGAACACGCTGCAGGGCGCGGCGGCCAATGACGCGGCGTCGACGCCGTGCGCGAAGTGCCGCGCCATGAATGCCGGGCTGGCGACGGCGACGTAGCGCATGGCGCCCAGGGCCTCGGCCACGCAACCCTGCACCGGCTGAGGCTCGGAGGTGACAGCCGCCATCACGCGGCCCTCTCGAAGCAGCAGCGTGGAGTGATCCTGGTCTTCGACGTGCAGCTCGAAGGCCACCGGGTGCGCGGCCTGCACGGCGGCCAGCGCCGGCACGAACCAGGTGGCCAGCGAGTCGGCGTTGACCGCCAGGGCCAGCGGCAGTGCGCGCGGCCCCGGCGCATCCGGCCGCTGCAGGTCCGGCAAGCCAAGGCCGAAGGGCCGCAGCACGTCGGCCTCCAGCAACTGCAGTTGCTGCGCATGCCGCTGCAGGGCCTGCCCGGCCGCCGTGGCAACGCACGGCGAACTGCGCTGCACCAGCACGCGCCCCATCCGCTCCTCGAGGCCCTTGATGCGCTGGCTGACGGCCGATGGCGTGATGTGCAGCACACGCGCCGCTCCATCGAAGCTGCCCTCGCGCAGCACGGCGGCGAAGGCGGCCAGCTGCCGTGAGTCGATCTGCATGTGAAAAATTCTAATGCGAACGTAGAAAGATGAGTTTGATTGAAGCACGGCGGCCCGCTACCGTGGGGCCATGTACCTGATCTTTGCCAAGGGATTCCTCACGTCGGCCGCGCTGATCATCGCCATCGGCGCGCAGAACGCGTTCGTGCTTCGCCAGGTCCTGAAGCGCGAGCATGTGCGCGAAGTGGTGCTGGTCTGCGCCTTGTCCGATGTGCTGCTGATCGCCCTGGGCGTCGCCGGCCTGGGGCTGCTCGTGCAGTCCAGCACCCCGCTGGTGGCGTTGGCGCGCTGGGGCGGCGCCGGCTTCCTGCTCGCCTACGGCGCACTCGCCGCCCGCCGCGCCTGGCTCGGCGGGCGGATGGCGCTGCCGTCGGCGGCGCCAATGAGCCGGCGTTCGGCGCTGGCCGCCTGCCTGGCCTTCACCTACCTCAACCCGCATTGCTGGCTCGACACCGTGGTTCTGCTGGGCGCAGTCGCGGCACAGCAGCCGGATGGCGGCCGCTGGGTCTTCGGCGCCGGCGCCGCGGGCGCCAGCGTCGCCTGGTTCGTTGCGCTCGGCTACGGGGCCCGGCTGCTGGGCCCGCTGTTCACCCGCCCGCGGGCCTGGCGCGTTCTCGATGCACTGGTGGCGCTGCTGATGTGGACGATCGCGGCCTCGCTCCTGGGCACGCAGGCGTCCTGACCGGCGCGCCCTGCCGTCGATCGCTCAATCGGACTTCAGGATGGTCTCGCCCTTGAGCGGACCCCAGTCGCGGACGTTGTCGCGCCGCCGTTTCCAGCCGCCATAGCTGCGGCGCCAGTTCACCACCGAGATGAAGTAGTACAGCACCTTGAACATCCACAGCGAGCGGCGGTAGGCCGCCCCGTGGTGGATGTCGGCCGCCAGCAGCGACATCAGGCCCTGCTTGGCCTTGAAGATGTTGTTGGGGTGCATGAACATGTCGCGGATCGTCGGGTTGGTCACCCGGTAGATGAACCACGAGTAGTCGCGCGGACCGACCCGCATGCGCTTTTCGAGCGCCCGGCGTGCCGGCGCCAGTTCGGCCGGGCGATCCAGCGCGGTCGCCACCAGCTCGGCGCCATCGAAGGCGCTCTGCATCGCCAGGAACACGCCCGAGGAGAACATCGGGTCGATGAAGGTGAAGGCGTCGCCGACCATCAGGTAGCGCTCGCCGGTGGCGTGGGTGCTCGAATACGAGAAGTTGCCGGTCGCATGCACCCGGTCGTCGACCAGCGTGGCGTCCTTCAGCCGGTCGTGCAGTTCCGGGCACTGCGCGATTGTGTCGTAGAAGTAGTCCTTCAGCGGCTTGTCGCGCACCTTCAGGTAGTAGGCCCAGCAGACCGCACCGACGCTGGTGGTGCCGTCGGCGAGCGGAATGAACCAGAACCAGCCGTGATCGAACCAGCAGATGCTGATGTTGCCCTCGCGCCGTCCCTCCAGCCGCCGCGCGTTGCGGAAGTGGCCGAACAGCGCCGTGCTGTTGTGATCGGGATTCTTGTTCTTGCACTTGAATTTGCTGGCCAGCACGGTGTCGCGGCCACTGGCGTCGACCACGAAGCGCGCCCGCCAGCTGCGCTCGGCGCCGTCGTCGAGCACCGCCTGAACCGTCGCGCCGGCGTCGTCGAAATCCACCTGCCGGACCTTGGCACCTTCGAGCGCCAGGGCGCCTTCCTTGCCGGCGTGGCGAAACAGCACTTCGTCGAGTTCCGAGCGGCGCACCTGCCAGGCCGATCCCTTGGACGGATCCCAGCCCTCGGAGAAATCGACGTAGCTCCGGTAGTCGAGGTCCGGCGGCACGAACTCGATCCCGAACTTGGGCATGCCGATCTTGTCGACCTGGTCGAGCACGCCGAGCTTGGCGAACAGTTCGACATTGCCCGGCAGCAGCGATTCACCGATGTGAAAGCGCGGGTGATGGTCTTTTTCGAGCAGCACCACCCGCCGCCCCTGGCGCGCGAGCAGCGTGGCGATGGTCGAGCCGGCCGGCCCGCCACCGATCACCAGCACATCGCATTCATGCCTTGTTTCCATGACCTCGAAGCTCCTTTGTCCTTTGAATTCACCTGATGCGGCCCGCATTGTGCCGGGGCGGCCGCGGAGCGCCGCCGTCAGTGGCTGGCCGCAGCGTCGATGAACTCGCCGCGGCGGCGGCCGATCAGGGCCAGCAGCGGGCCGGTGGCCGCGGTCGTGACCAAGGCCATGACGAGCAGCATGGTGAACAGCTCGGTGCCGATCAGTCCCGCGTCGAGGCCGACCTTGATGACGATGAGTTCCATCAGCCCCCTGGAATTCATCAGCGTCCCGGTGGCCAGGCTCTCGCGCCAGCCGTAGCCGCAGACCCGGGCACCGGCCGCGCCGCCGATGATCTTGCCGGCCGTCGCCACCAGCAGGATCAGGCCCAGCGCGCCGAGACCGGTGCTGGCGAACGCACCCGAGGTGGTCCCCAGGCCGGCCAACGCAAAGAAGATCGGCATCAGCACCACGACCGACAGCGGCTCGATCCGTTCGACCAGGGCCCGAAGCAGGCGATCGTCGCGAGGCAGGCTGATGCCGAAGAGGAAGGCGCCGAACACGGCGTGCAGGTGCAGCCACTCGGTGACCATCGCGCAGGCGAAGAGGCCGATCAGCAGCGCCGCCAGCACCATCGGCGAAGGCACGCCGTCTGGCGCATGCGCGCGCAGCAGCCAGGCCAGCAGAGGCCGCACGACCAGCAGGCCCACGGCCAGCAGCAGCGCCAGCCCGAGGGCGATCTTGAGAAAGCCTCCGAAGCCCCCGCCCGAACTCACCAGCGCGACGACCATCGCGAGCAGCACCCACGCCAGCGCGTCCACCACGCCGGCCGCGCCCAGCGACAACTGGCCGACCGGCGTCCGCGTCATGTTGCGGTCCTTGAGGATGCGCGCCAGCACGGGAAACGCCGTGATCGACAGCGCCACGCCGAGGAACAGCGCGAAAGGCCAGAAAGCCACGCCTTCCGGTGCCAGCGAAGGATGGAGGACGGGTGCGATCGCCAGGCCCAGAACCATCGGCAGCACCATGCTGGAGACGCCGACCCAGCCGGCCGACTTGAGCTGCGCCCCCATCCCGCTCGGCGCCCGCAGTTCGGCGCCGACGATGAACATGAACAGCACCACGCCGACCATCGCCAGGGACGACAGGCTGGCCAGCGAGRCCGGCGGGAACAACTGCGCATGCCACTGCGGGAACAGAGCTCCGAAGACGACCGGGCCGAGCAGGATGCCGGCCGCCATTTCGCCGATGACCATGGGCTGCCCGAAAGCGCGCAGCAGCAGGCCACAGGCACGGGCGATCACCAGGATCACGGTGAGTTGCAGAAGCAGGAGAGCGAGGGACATGGCGCGAGAGTATGCCGGCTATGGCAACGAAGCGAAGACCCGTCAGCCGGAGGCGGCCTGGTCATCCAGGACGCCCGGCACCGGTCTGGCGGGGACTCCGCCAGAGCGAGACCACCTGGTCGAGCCTCGGCAGCCCCGGCTCGGGCATCGCCACCGCGGCGCGCGGGGCGAACACCAGCTGCCGGGGTGCACTGGGCGTCGAAGGCCACCGCATGACCCAGCAGCTCGCTCTCCTTGCCCAGGATGGGCTCGGCGAACTCTCGCAGCTGAAGCACCTTGGCGGTGGGGAGCCCGGTGCCTCCCCTTGACGAGGATCGGGTCGGCGGTGACAGCGCGCAGCTGGCTCATCGCGGGCTGGCTGATCGACAGCGCCTCCGCGGCGCGCGAGACATGCGAATGGTCGACCAGCGCGACCAGGCACTTCAAGAGGTAGAAATAGAGTACGCCGCTGTCATTTATTTTCTGCTGCACGGATGCACAGGACCTTCCTCTTTAACGACTACCGCCTCATCCCAGCTTGCGGATCAGTTCCGCGCGGACGACGGCGCGCGACTCGGGCCCGTCGGCGGCGTCGTGCAGCCCGCGCATCATGTCGTCGTAGCCGAGCGCGAACAGGGCGTCGACTTCCGAGCGCTGGTCGGCCGAGAAAGTGCCCAGACGGGTCCAGGCGTCCAGCAGCTGCACCGCCTCGCCGCGGCACGCGAGGCCCAGCTCATAGGACTCGAGAACCAGCTTCACCTGCACGGCGGTGAAGGATTGCCGAAACGTCAAGGCCGGCCTCAAAAGGTGGCCTGGATGGTGGCGCCGCCCTGAATCTGGCACTCGCCGGTGCCGCCCCCCGACATGCCCTGCTGCGGCCGCAGCATGTGCAGCCGGCAGCGCATCAGCCCCCCCTGCGGACTCTTGAGGTTCGCGATCACCTTGCCGCTGTACACGGTGGCGAACTGGACCGGATCGAAGCCCGGCATCATGCCCATGCCGCCCATGCCCGCGACACTGCCGTAGCCCCAATAGGACCAGTCGGACCAGCCCACCGGCCAGCCGCCGCCCCACATGGGCGCCATGGCCTCGCTCCGCGTCTGCTGCGTGATCTGCAGGAATGGGCCCTGGTAGGTGGCCGTGGGCAGCGTCGCCGTCATGGTGCCGGTGATGCCGCCGTCGGTGCTCTTCCAGGAGAACAGCACCGACTTGTCGGGCTGTCCCTTCTGCACGATGTCGCCGCCGCCCGTGCCGGTGGTCGTGCAGCCGGCAAGCAGCAAGGCTGCTGCGGCCAACGCGAAGGGGGTGTATATCCTGGGTTTCCGCATATTGTGCTTTCCCGTCGAGCGAATCGAAACTCGCAGGATTGTTCCGCAGTGCCTCTCAAAAGTCACCCGCCGGAAATACCCTTTGTTGTTCGAATGTTCTAGGGGCGAGCGCCCGGATGCGGGGATTCCGCCTTCGCCGCTAGACTCCACGCCGTGGTGCGCCGCTCGCGCATCGAGCTGCTGATCGCGGAAGGCATATGCCCTATGGCTGAGTCCCGGTCTCGACCCCTGTCGAAGCACGCGCCGCGCGCAGGCAGCGTGGTGCGCGACCCATTCGAGCGGCTGGTCGAAACCGGGCTGCGACTGAACTCCGTGGCCAGCGCGAGCGAGCTTGGCGACCTGCTGGTCGATGAATGCGCCCGGCTCGTCGGCTCCCAGCGCGTGCTGCTGGTGCTCGACACCGAGTCCGGCCTGCGCAGCGCCGGCGCGATGCTGCCGGCCGCCGAAGACACCGCCGGCCTGCTCCGCGCGATCACGCCCTGGCTCGACGAGACCCGCCGCACACGCAAGGCCAGCCTGCGGCACGGGCCCGAGGGCGCCGCGGCGGCCGACCAGCGCTCCTGCCTGATCGCGCCGCTGCTTGCAAGGCGGGAACTGCTCGGCTACCTCTATGCCGACATCGAAGGGACCCAGGGTCGCTTCGACCTCGTGCACCGCGACCTGCTGGCGACGCTGGCGCGGCATGCCGGCGGGGCCCTGGCCCACGCCCGTGCCCGCGAGGGCCTCCAGCGCGAACTGGCCGAATGCAAGGGCGCGCTGCTGCAGCGCAGCGACGAACTGACACTGATCAACGGCATCCAGCAAGGCATCGCGGCCAAGCTGGATTTCCAGGTCATCATCCAGTTGGTGGGCGACCGGCTGCGCGAGCTGTTCAATACGGGCGACCTGAACATCGTCTGGTGGGACGACAAGACCAACCTGGTCCAGGTGCTGTACCGCTACGAGCACAACATGCCCCTGCCGCAGCCGCCGGCACGGCCCCTGCAGCCGGACGAGCCATTGGCGCGAATGCTGCACACGCGCCAGGCCGGCGTGGCCAACACGCGCGAGGAACAGACCCGGATCGGCCTGAGTCCTTCCCCCGGAACCGACTGGGCGCATTCGATCGCTGCCGTTCCGATCATCGGCAGCGACCGCGCCCTCGGCATCATCGCGCTGCAGAACCACGAACGCGAATACGCTTTCGGGCCGCACGAGATCCGGCTGCTCGAAACGGTGGCGGCGAGCCTGGGCCTGGCGCTGGAGAATGCCCGTCTGTTCGACGAGACGCAACGCCACGGCCGCGAGATGCAGGAGGCACTGGCCCACCAGCGCGCGGCGGCCGAGGTGCTGCAGGTCATTGGCAGCTCGCTGGCCGATCCCGGCCCGGTGTTCGACAAGATCCTCGAATGCTGCGAGCACCTGTTCGACGGCAGTTCCTTCGCCCTGCTGATGGTCGACGCCGAGGGGCGCCTTGCGCTGACGCGCTGGCTCATGACCGCGGCCGGCCGCGCCACGATCAGCGGGGAGCGCCTGGCCGATCTCGCGGCGTCGATACAGGCGGACTATCCGATGCCGCTGGCCGGCACCTCGGCCGAACTCTCCTTCCAGACCGGCGACCTGGTGGAGTTTGCCGATGTCCTGGAGGATCCCTCGGCGCCTGCGGTGCTGCGCCACAACGCCGAACGCATCGGTTCGAGCTATGCGAACCTGGCGGCGCCGCTGATCTGGGAAGGCCGCGGCATCGGCATCCTGAGCATGCAGCGCAGGGAGGTCGGCCCGTTCCGGGCCAGCGAGCGTGCGCTGCTCAAGACCTTCGCCGAGCAGGCCGTGATCGCGATTCAGAACGCGCGGCTGTTCAATGAGACGCAGGTGGCGCTGCACAAGGTCGAAGAGCGAACCGCCGAGTTGACCGAATCCCTCGAGTCCCAGACCGCCGTCAGCGACGTACTGCGCGTCATCAGCGAATCACCCACCGACGTGATGCCGGTGTTCGAGGCCATCCTGGACTGCACCATGTGGCTGTTCGAGGGCCCGACGGCCGCGATCTTCACCTTCGATGGCCGCCAGGTCCACCTGGCCGCGACCCGCAACTGGTCCGCCGAGTCGCTGGAGGTGGCGCGCGCGCTGTGGCCGGCGCAGCCCGACCTGCGCCAGATGAACGGCCGCGCCATCCTCGAGCGCAGGGCACTCTGCACCGAGGACGCGGGTTCCGACCCGGACTACGACCACAGGCTGGCGAGTACCGGCAACCGGCGCCGCATGATCGCCGCGCCGATGCTCAAGGACGGCGTGCCGATCGGCGCCATCACCACCTCCTGGCCGGAGCCGGGCAAGACGCCGCAACGGCAGATCGACCTGCTGAAGGTGTTCGCCGACCAGGCCGTGATCGCGACCGAGAACGTGCGGCTGATCCATGAAACCCGCGAGGCGCTCGAGCGCCAGACCGCCACGGCGGACGTGCTGCAGGTCATCAGCGAATCGATGGAGAACGCGCAGCCCGTGTTCAACAAGATCCTGGAGAGCTGCCAGCGCCTGTTCGCCGGCACCCAACTCGGCATTTCGCTGGTCGGCGACGACGGGATGATGCACCTCGGCGCGCATCGCGGTTCGGCCCGCGAAACGCTCGAACGCTTCTATCCGCGCCCGATCGACCACTCGCCGATCGGGGTCGCCATGGCCGGTCCCGACGTGCTCCATATTCCCGACGCGCTCGCCGAGCCGAACCTTCCTGCGTTCATGCGCGAGGTCGCCGGGCACATGGGCAACTTCTCGATCATGATCGCCCCGCTGGTCTGGGAGGGCCGCTACATCGGCTCGATCCACGTCGCGCGCCAGCCGCCGGAGGCGTTCGCCGAGAAGGAAATCAAGCTGCTCGAGACCTTTGCCGACCAGGCCGTGATCGCGATCCAGAACGCGCGCCTGTTCAACGAGACCAAGGAGGCGCGGGCCGCCGCCGAGGCCACCAACGAAGCCAAGAGCGCCTTCCTGGCGACCATGAGCCACGAGATCCGCACGCCGATGAACGCGGTGATCGGCATGAGCGGCCTGCTGCTCGACACCCGGCTCGACGCCGAGCAGCAGGACTACGTCGAGACCATTCGCGATTCGGGCGACGCGCTGCTGACTATCATCAACGACATCCTCGACTACTCGAAGATCGAGGCCGGGCGCATGGACATCGAGGCGCACCCTTTCGACCTGCGCGACTGCGTGGAATCGGCGCTCGACCTGATCAGCACCCGTGCCACCGAGAAGAAGCTCGACATCGCCTATGTGTTCGAGTGCGACGTGCCGATCGGCGTGATGGGCGACCTCACGCGGCTGCGGCAGATCCTGCTGAACCTGCTGAGCAACGCGGTGAAGTTCACGGAGGCCGGCGAGGTGGTGCTGACGGTCAGCGCCAAGAGCCAGCCGAGCGGCCGGATCGACCTGAACTTCGCCGTCCGCGACACCGGCATCGGCCTGTCGCCGCAGGGCAAGAGCCGGCTGTTCCAGTCCTTCTCGCAGGCCGACTCGAGCACCACGCGCAAGTACGGCGGCACCGGCCTGGGCTTGGCCATCAGCAAGCGGCTGGCCGAGCTGATGGGCGGCACCATGTGGGTCGAGAGCGAGGGCCCGGGCAAGGGCTCGACCTTCTACTTCACGATCGAGGTGTCGATCGCCCACACGCCGCCGAGCAAGCGGCGCGTCATCACCGGGGTGCAGGCCGGATTGCAGGGCAAGCGCCTGCTGATTGTCGACGACAACGCGACCAATCGGCGCGTGCTCTCGCTCCAGACCGGCCGGTGGGGCATGGACTCGCGCGACACCGAGTCGCCGGCCGAAGCCCTGCGCTGGCTCGGGCAGGGCGAGCGCTTCGACGTCGCGATCCTCGACATGCACATGCCCGAGATGGACGGCGTCGACCTGGCGCGGCGCATCCGCGCCAACCACTCCGCGCTGCCGCTGGTGCTGTTCAGCTCGCTCGGCCGGCGCGAAGCGGGCGACGCCGAATCGCTGTTCAACGCCTATCTGTCGAAACCGATCCACCAGTCGCAGCTGTTCGACACGCTGGTCAGCCTGCTCGCGCACGAACCGGCCGCCCGGCCGGTTGAGGTCGAAATCGCCAAGCCGCGGATCGATCCGACGATCGCGACACGCCACCCGCTGCGGATCCTGCTGGCCGAGGACAACGCGGTGAACCAGAAGCTCGCGCTGCGCCTGCTGCAGCAGATGGGCTACCGGGCCGACCTGGCCGCCAACGGCATCGAGGCGGTCGAGTCGGTGCAGCGCCAGACCTACGACGTGGTGCTGATGGATGTGCAGATGCCCGAGCTCGACGGCCTCGACGCCACCCGGCAGATCTGCATGCTGCTCGAGGCCCACCAGCGGCCGCGCATCGTGGCGATGACCGCCAACGCCATGCAGGGCGACCAGGAAATGTGCATCGCGGCCGGCATGGACGACTACCTGACCAAGCCGATCCGCGTCGACCGGCTGGTCGAGGCCCTGAGCAACGTGCCTGCCCGCAAAGACCGCTGAGGCTGTCCATTGGCTTGTGGAGGGCCGGTTGTCGACGGGGCCGCAAATTGGGCGTAAGCTAGAAAAAGGTACTACCTGTTGCATGGCAGACGCTCTTGTTTTCTTTTAAAAACAAGAACTTGCGGGCCAGGCGGTGCCAGCGGCAGCGGACCAATTCAAAGCGCATCGACATCGATTGCGGAGAGCGTATGGACCTGAGAAGCGAGCAACTGGCCGACGGCGTCGAGAAGATCAGCCTGGTCGGGCGCATGGACAGCCTTGGCGGACATGACATCAATGTGCGCTTGTCGGAGCTGGTGGCGAGCCGCAAGCTGCTCGCCGTGGTCGACCTGTCCGAAGTTTCGTTCCTGGCGTCCATCGGCATCCGGACGCTGGTCGTCAATGCGAGGGCCCAGTCGTCGCGCGGCGGCGTGATGGCCCTGGCCAACCCGCAACCCCTTGTGGCGGAGGTGCTCAAGATGGCAGGCATCGACACGATCATCCCGGTGTACCCCGACGTCGAAACCGCCTGCAGCGCCCTGACGGCCGCCGCCGAAAGCCGCTGATGTCCCCCTCCGGCGGGGAGCCCCGGGCATCATCCCTCATCGTTGGCAGCGAGTTGAACGAACTCGCGCGCGTCAGCGCCTGGGTTCACGACTGGGCCGAGTGCCAGCGGCTGCCGGCCAGGGTCGTGCTGAACCTCGACCTCTGCTCCACCGAGGTGGTGACGAACATCATGACCCACGCCTGCGGCCACGGCACCCAGAACATCCTCCTGCGCCTTGGTTGGCAAGGCGAGGACGTGGCGCTGGAAGTCGAGGACGAGGGCGGCGAGTTCGACCCGCGGCAGGTCCCCGAACCGGCACCGGCCACCAGCATCGAGGACGCGCGAATCGGTGGCTGGGGCATCCCCATCGTTCGGCGCTTCTCCGACGGCCTCAGTTACCGCCACGAGGACGGACGCAATCGACTGACGCTGCTGTTCCGGGCGACCGCGCCACCCTGACGGCCCTGCAGCTCCCGATCAGCCACCCATCCATCCATCCATCCACCCACCCACCGAGGAGACGTCTCTATGGCATCCACAGCCAAACCCTCACTCAGCATCGACACCCAGAGCGCACTGGCGGCGCAGGCGGCCCTTGCCGGGCAACCCAACGGCGCCGGCGAGAGTTCGGGCGTCGACAAGATGCGCGAATTGCTGTTCGGCAACCAGATGCAGGACTACGACAAGCGCTTCGCCATTCTCGAGGAACGCTTCCAGCAACGGATGCGCG
>NZ_JBFUIU010000093.1:0-18161 GCF_056401695.1 Variovorax sp. P4_D9 | reverse complement strand
TGGCGGCGTCGAGCAGCACCATCTCGACCGCGGCATGGTTCGTGATGGCCACGCTGCCGCTCTGGCGAACCTGGCGCACGACGTCGCCCCATTTGTTCTTGACCTGCGAGGCGTTCTGGCGCGGCAGGTCATGGAGGGCGGGCAGGGCGGTGATCATGGCAGCTCCCGAGTGGAGTTGCCATTATGGCAAAAATAGCCAGATCGTGCGCTGGATGTCCATTTCGAGCGAGCAGGCAGAGCAGAAGAGCAGCAGCAGCAGCGAGACGACCTGCTCGCGTCCATCAAGTCGAAAACAGGTCTTCAGAATCGCAGCTTGATCTCAGAGGATGCTGCCGCAGGCATTTGCGCTGCATCAAGGCGCCGGTGTGCGCCATGCGCGATGCTATGAACTCTTTGTCGCCGCAGACGCGCCTGGCGTCCTCAAAAGCAAACCAATGATGAATCGTACTTTCTCGGATTCACTTCGTAGGGACGGCTACCTTGACGTCGCGCTCGAATGGCAAAGGGAGTTGCTCGACACCTGGGCGCTTGCGCAGCGCCACCAAAACTGCACATCATGAACATCTGGACGAATTCAATACTGAAAGCAGTCGGGTTCGGCGTGGCAACGCTGTTTGCGACCCTGGTCCTGGTGGCCGCTGGACTAAGCGACAACGACGAAGTGCTGCAAGTCGGCTGGTTCGATGTGTCGCAGCGATGAGCGGACTTTGAATACTCAGGGCTTCGAGGCCTGCGCTGTGGGTTCGGCGGTCGGCCCGGCTTCCTGGCCCGTATAACCCAGCCTCAGACTGGTGGCATGCGCCTCGCGCCGCACGGCGCGGGCGATCTCGCCATCCACCGCCGGGTCGAAACCGCCCGTGGCGCCGAGGGCCGTGATCACCGCGCAGACGCGGCCCGTGAAATCGAAGACCGGTGCGGCCACCGCGCTGATGCCGCGCAGGTAGGTGTCCTTCACGGTGGCGCAGCGTGCAGCCTGGACCTCGCGCCGCAGGACCTCGATCGGCTCCGACGCCGGCAGGAGGGCGCGCATCTCGCTGGAGGCCGCCGCGAGTTCGTCCTTGGCCATATGCAACACCCGCGCCTCGTCGAGCAGGCCCAGGAACACGCGTCCGGTGGCCGACCACAGCAAGGACATCACCGAACCGGCACGCACGTTGACGGTGACTGGCAGGCCGGGCTCCTCGAAGCGCATGATGGTCGGCCCGCGGTTGCCCATCACGGCGACGAAGCAGGTGATTTCGAGGCTCTCGCGCAGGCGGACCAGCGCCGGCTCGGCCTGCCGGATCGGTTCTGCCTGGCGCATCGCGGCCAGGCCGATCTGGATCAGTTCGGGGCCGAGAAAATAGCGCTGCGTCGTGGCGTCCTGGTCGACCAGCCCTTCCTGCATCAGGCTGGCCAGGTAGCGGTGGACCTTTGCCGGACTCTCGCCGACATGCGCCGCCAGCGCCGTGAGGCTGGCCGTTCCGCCGATCGCCGCCAAGCCTTTCAGCACCACCATGCCGGTCTCCGCGGATTGCACCCGCTGGCGGCGCTCGGGTGTGCGCGAGGCAGACGGCGCTTCGGACGGCTGCAGGGGTGGCTCGTTTCGGTTCATGGCTGTTTTGATCGGGTGTATGCGGTATTGGGTGCAGACTGCTCCCGCGCGACCCGCATCGTAATGAACGGGCAAAAAAAGAGAGCCATCGGTGGGTGGTCCACTCTGGATGGCTCTGGAGAGCCGCCGACCGTTGCCGATCGACGTACTTGCAACGCAGACATGTTGGAGCGCGCGGCTGCTGTGGATGTTCCCCTCATCGGGCAGTTTCCGGGTACCCCGTGGAAACCCGAGCGCGTGATTACGCATTGCGTATAACAATTACGCTAAATTTTCCAGGAGACGCCCCCAATGAAGAAGCTGATTGCCACCGTGCTGCTGGCCGTGCCCTTCCTGGCCACCCCCGTGGCTGCCCAGTCCGCCTTTCCGTCGAAGCCGATCCGCTGGCTGGTGCCCTATGCGGCTGGCGGCGGTTCGGATTTCCTCGCGCGCACGATCGGGCAGCGGCTGTCGATCCAGGTCGGCCAGCCGGTGCTGGTCGACAACAAGCCCGGCGGCAACACGGCGCTCGCCGCTGCCGAGATCGCTCGCGCTCCGGCCGATGGCTACACCGTGCTGTCGGCCGACAATGGCACGCTGGTCTTCAACCCGGCGCTGTATAAGAGCCTCTCGTACATTCCCGCCAAGGACCTGGCCCCGGTCACGTTGATGGGGCGCTTTCCGATGATCCTGGTGGTCGGACCCGGCAGCGACGCGAGCAGCGCAAAGGACTTCATCGCCAAGGCCAAGGCCAAGCCCGGCGGCACCAACTACGCGTCGGCCGGTGCCGGCAGTCCGCACCACCTCGCGATGGAACTGCTCAAGATCGAGGCCGGCCTGTTCATGGTCCACGTGCCCTACCGGGGCGCCGCCCCGGCGCTGGCTGACGTGGTGGGCGGGCAGGTGCCGGCGATGATGGTCGACCTCGCCGCCGGCGCCGGCTTCATCAAGAGCGGCAAGGTCAGGCCACTGGCGGTGGCGAACCCGACTCGTCTGCCGCAACTGCCCGAGGTGCCGACCTTCGCCGAACTGGGCTTCAAGAATGTCGAGGCCGCCGCGCTGGTCGGCATGGTGGTGCCGGCAGCGACCCCGCCCGAGGTGATCGCCACGCTCAACAAGCATGTGGTGGCTGCGATCCRCGACCCGGCCGTGCACCAGCGGCTGATCGATTTCGGTGTCGAGCCGGTCGGCAACACGCCAGCCCAGTTCGCCGAACTGCTGAAGAGCGAGACGGCGCGCTGGCAGAAGCTGATCCACGATCTCCACATCACGCTCGACTGAGGAGCTCCCGATGACCACTCCGCAACCCGTGGCGCCCGCGGGCGGCTGCCCTTTCGCTTCCCAGCGTCCGAGTCACCTGACGCCGACTGGCTGCCCGGTCAGCCAGCGCGCGGCCGAATTCGATCCCTTCGAGGACGCCTACCAGCAGGACCCGCCCGAGTCCCTGCGCTGGGCGCGCGAGCAGGAGCCGATCTTCTGGAGTCCGAAGCTGGGCTACTGGGTGGTCACGCGCTATGAGGACATCAAGGCGATCTTCCGCGACAACATCAGCTTCAGCCCTTCGATCGCGCTCGAGAAGATCACGCCCACCAGCGAGGACGCGAACGCGGTGCTGGCCTCCTACGGCTTTGCCCTGAACCGCACGCTGGTCAACGAGGACGAGCCGGCCCACATGCCGCGGCGGCGCCTGCTGATGGAGCCCTTCACGCCCGACGAACTACGCCACCACGAGCCGCTGGTGCGCAAGCTGGCGCGCGAGTACGTCGACCGCTTCATCGACGACGGCCGCGCCGACCTGGTCGATCAGATGCTGTGGGAGGTGCCGCTCACGGTGGCGCTGCACTTCCTCGGCGTGCCCGAGGAAGACATGGACACGCTGCGCAAGTACTCGATCGCGCACACGGTCAACACCTGGGGCCGGCCGAAGCCGGAGGAGCAGGTGGCGGTGGCGCACGCGGTCGGCAACTTCTGGCAGTTCGCCGGCCAGGTGCTCGACAAGATGCGCCAGGACCCTTCGGGGCCGGGCTGGATGCGCTACGGCATCCGCAAGCAGGTCGACCACCCCGAGGTGGTGACCGACTCCTACCTGCATTCGATGATGATGGCCGGCATCGTGGCCGCGCACGAGACCACCGCCAACGCCACGGCCAACGCGATGAAGCTGCTGCTGCAGCACCCGGACACCTGGCGCGAGATCTGCGAGGACCCGGGCCTGATCTCCAACGCGGTCGAGGAATGCTTGCGCCACAACGGCTCGGTGGCGGCCTGGCGGCGGCTCGTCACGAAGGACGTGGAGGTCGGCGGCGTGGCGCTGCCGGCCGGCTCGAAGCTGCTGATCGTGACCTCGTCGGCCAACCATGATCCGCAGCAGTTCGCCGATGCCGACCTGCTCGACATCCGGCGCGACAACGCTAGCGACCACCTCACCTTCGGCTACGGCTCGCACCAGTGCATGGGCAAGAACCTGGCGCGCATGGAGATGCAGATTTTCCTGGAGGAGTTCACGCGCCGGCTGCCGCACATGCGGCTGGCCGAGCAGCGCTTCAGCTACCTGCCCAACACCTCTTTCCGCGGGCCCGAGCACCTCTGGGTCGAGTGGGATCCATCGCTGAACCCCGAACGCCGGCAGCCGGCGCTGCTCGATGCGCAGACGCCGGTTCGCATCGGCGAACCCTCGCGCCATGCGGCGACCCGCACGGTCGTCGTCGAGCGCGTGACCCCGGTGGCCGAAGGCATCGTCAGGCTGCGCATGGTCGCGCTCGACGGCCGGGCCTTGCCGCGCTGGACGCCGGGCGCGCACATCGACGTCGAATGCGGTGGCCCCGAGCTGTCGCGCCAGTACTCGCTGTGCGGCGACCCGGACGACGCGCAGGCGTGGGAGATCGCGGTGCTGCGCGAGGCCGATGGCCGCGGTGGCTCGGCCTGGGTCCACGGCCAGCTGAAGGCCGGCGACCACCTGCGCATCCGCGGTCCGCGCAATCACTTCCGGCTCGACGAGGCGGCGCGCAAGCTGATCCTGATCGCCGGCGGCATCGGCATCACGCCGGTGAGCGCGATGGCGCGGCGGGCCCGGGCGCTCGGCCTCGACTACCAGCTGCACTACAGCGGCCGCCGGCGCAGCACCATGGCCTTCATCGACGAGCTGGCCGCGCTGCACGGCGAGAGGCTGCACCTGCATGTCGGCGACGAAGGCCGGCGCAACGACTTCAAGGACTTGCTGGCACGGCCCGAGGCCGGGATGCAGGTCTATGCCTGCGGCCCGCAGCGCATGCTGGACGCCCTCGAGGCCTGCTGCGCCGGCTGGCCCGAGGACGCGCTGCGGATCGAGCACTTCGCATCGAGCGTCGGCACGCTCGACCCGTACAGGGAGCATGCCTTCGAGGTCGAGCTCAAGGACTCCGGCATCACGGTCACGGTTCCGGCCGACCGGACGCTGCTGAGCGCGCTGCGCGCCGCCAACGTCGACATCCCGAGCGACTGCGAGGAAGGGCTTTGCGGGACCTGCGAAGCGCGCGTGCTCGGCGGGGAGGTGGACCATCGCGACCTGGTGCTCACGCGTGCCGAGCGCGAAGCTCAGTCGCGCATGATGACCTGCTGCTCGCGGGCGCGTGGTGGCAGGCTGGTGCTGGCGCTCTGAGCGTCGAGATTCGAGAGAGGCAGGATCCAGAAGGCACCAGGCGCGCCCGGCTGCGCCAGCCGCCGACACGAAGAATTGACGCCTAGGCGGGTGCCAGCACCACGCCTTCGGACGGCGCCAGCACCAGCGGGCCTTCGATGAGCCGTGCGCGCGCGGGAGCCGTCGAGGCCAGCACGATCGGATGCGCCGGCAGCAACGCGGGCGACACCGTCGCCGGGCCGGCGCCGAAGTTCAACAGCACTACCAGCCTCTGCCCCTGCGCGATGCGCGCGTACGCCAGCACATCGGCCTCGCTGTCGAGTGCTTCGTAAGCGCCACGGTTCAAGGCGGGCTGCGCGCGGCGCAGCGCGATCAGCTGCCGGTACAGCGCCAGCATCGACGCTGGATCGCGCGACTGCGCCTCGACATTGCGCTTGGGCCAGTCGGGCGCCAGGCGCAGCCACGGCGTGCCGGTCGTGAAGCCGGCCTGCGGCGCGCCGCTCCACTGCATCGGCGTTCGCTGCAGGTCGCGGCCCAGCCCCTTGCCGGGCTGCTTCTTCTCGAACGGGTCCTGCACTTCCTCGTGCGGGATGTCGACGTCGGTCATGCCGATTTCGTCACCGTAATAGAGAGTCGGCGTGCCACGCAGCGTGAGCAGCAGCATGGCCGCGAGCCGCGCCATCTGCGGACCGACGCGGCTTGCGATGCGCGGCTTGTCGTGATTGCCCAGCACCCAGTTCGGGGCGGCGCCGGTGGGCAGGGCCGCCTCGTAGTCGCGCACCAGGCGGTCGATGCGCCGGGCCTGCCACTCGGCGCCAATCAGCTGGAAGTTGAAGGGCAGCTGCACGCCTTCGAGCACGCCCTCGGCATTGGCGCCGTAGTAGGAGACCAGGCGCGCCAGCGGCAGGTAGAGCTCGCCGATCAGCACGCGAGACGACCGGGCGTCGCTGAAGGCGTCGACCACGCGGCGCATCTCGGCCACGATCTGCTGCATCTCCGGCCGGTCGGCGGTGTAGAGCGGCGTCCAGCGATGCGCCGGGTCCTGGCCGGCCACGTAGTCCGGATTCGGCGGGTTGTCGCGGAACTGGTCGTCCTTGATCAGGTGGTAGAGCACGTCGACGCGGAAGCCGTCGACGCCGCGGCGCAGCCAAAAGCGCAGCACCTCGTACATGGCGGCGCGCACCTCGGGGCTGCGCCAGTTGAGGTCGGGCTGCTCTTTCAGGAACGAATGGCAGTAGAACTGACCGGTGGCCGGGTCCAGAGTCCAGGCCGGCCCGCCGAAGTTGCTGAGCCAGTTGTTGGGCGGGCCGCCGCCCGGTGCCGGGTCGCGCCACAGGTACCAGTCGCGTCGCGGGCTGCTGCGTGCGCTGCGGCTCTGCACGAACCATGGATGCTGGTCGGACGTGTGGTTGGGCACGAAGTCAAGGATCAGCTTCAACCCCCGTGCATGAACCTCTCGCAGCAGGGCATCGAAGCCGGCCAGGCTGCCGAAGCGCGAGTCGATGGCGCAAAAATCGGAAATGTCGTACCCGAAGTCCACCATCGGCGAGGGGTAAATCGGTGAGACCCAGACGGCGTCGATGCCCAGCGAGACCAGATGATCGAGCCGGGCGCGGATGCCGTCGAGGTCCCCGATGCCATCGCCGTTGCTGTCCTGGAACGAGCGCGGATAGACCTGATAGATGATTCCGTTCTTCCACCAGGAGTCGGCCGACATCGCGTTCCTTTCAACGTGCAAAGCATTCCATTCTTCCCCAGAAAGGGCTGTCGAATGATCAAAGACCTCTGGTACAAGAACGCGGTCGTGTACTGCCTTTCGTTGGAGACCTTCATGGACTCCAACGGCGATGGATGCGGCGACTTCGAAGGCCTGACGCGGAGGCTCGACTACCTGCACGGGCTCGGCGTCACCACCGTCTGGCTGATGCCCTTCCAGACCTCGCCCGGACGCGACGACGGCTATGACGTGTCCGACTACTACAACGTCGATGCGCGTTATGGCACTCTTGGCGATTTCGTCGAGTTCACGCATGCGGCACAGCAGCGCGGCATGCGCGTGCTGATCGACTTGGTGGTCAATCACACCTCGGACCAGCACCCGTGGTTCCAGGCGGCCCGCAAGGACCGCGACTCTCCCTACCGCGATTGGTACGTGTGGGCCGACAAGAAGCCGGCCAACGCCGGCGAGGGCATGGTCTTTCCGGGCGTGCAGAAGTCGACCTGGAGCTTCGACAAGGTGGCCAAGCGCTGGTACTTCCACCGCTTCTACGACTTCCAGCCCGACCTGAACACCAGCCATCCGCGGGTGCAGGCCGAGATCCTGAAGATCATGGGCTTCTGGACACAGCTCGGCGTTTCCGGCTTTCGCATGGACGCCGTGCCCTTCGTCATCTCGACCAAAGGGGCGGACGTCACCAGGCCGGTGCCGCAATACGACATGCTGCGCGAGTTCCGCGAGTTGCTTCAATGGCGCCAGGGCCAGGCCATCATCCTCGGCGAGGCCAATGTGCAGCCGCGCACCAACATGCAGTACTTCGGCGACGAGGGCGAACGCATCCACATGATGTTCAACTTCCATGTGAACCAGCATCTGTTCTATGCGCTCGCGAGCGGCGACAGCCGGCCCCTAGCCAAGGCACTGGAAGCGACGCGCCCGCGCCCTGCCACCTCGCAATGGGGCTTGTTCCTGCGCAACCACGATGAGCTCGACCTGGGCCGGCTGACACAAGCGCAGCGCGAACGGGTCTTTGCCGAGTTCGCCCCCGAAAAGGACATGCAGCTCTACGACCGCGGCATCCGCCGCCGCCTCGCGCCGATGCTCGGCAGCGACCGCCGCCGGCTCGAGCTGGCCTACAGCCTGCTGCTGACCTTGCCCGGCACGCCGGTGCTGCGCTACGGCGACGAGATCGGCATGGGCGACGACCTGTCGCTGCCCGAGCGCAACTGCGCCCGCACGCCGATGCAGTGGTCGACAGAGCCGCACGGCGGATTCACGGCGGCCGGGAAGCCCGTGCGGCCGGTCATCTCCGGCGGGGCCTACGGTTTCGAGCATGTCAACGTCGCGGCGCAGCGGCGCGACCCGGATTCGCTGCTCAACTGGACCGAGCGCGCGCTGCGCATGCGCCAGGAGATCCCCGAGGTCAGCTGGGGCGATTTCAAGGTGCTGCCGCAGCCGCGCCAGTCGGTGCTGGTGATGCGCTACGCGTGGCGCAACAACGTCGTGCTCTTCGTGCACAACTTGGTTGCCGACCCGCTGGAGATCGAACTCGCCGCCAGCGCCATCGGTGCCGGCGGCGAGCAACTCACCAACCTGCTCTCGGAAGACCACAGCGAGGCAGACGCCGATGGCCGCCACTGCATCCTGCTCGAGCCCTACGGCTACCGCTGGTTCCGCGTCGGCGGACTCGACTACCTACTCAAGCGCAGTGACGTCTGAAGCGGTGTGGCGGCGCTAAGCTCCTTGCATTTTCCACCCGCCGCGGGGCGCGAAGGCGACTACCAGGGTCACGGGGCGCTGGGGCCAGGGCAGGGCGCGATCCCCAGCCCGATGTCGCGCGCCGACTTCTCGCGGCTGGTCGCGAGCCAGAATGAACTCTGGAAGAAGGTCATCCAGGACATCCGATTCGAAAAGCTCTGAAAGATCCGCCGTGCCAGAATTCTTGTTTCACCACGCAGCCGTCGCCATCGATGCCGAAGGCATCGCCACCATCGCGATCCGTGAAGCGAAGTCGCTCAACATCCTGAGCACGCCGGTCATCGCCGACCTGACCGGCGCGCTGCGGCAGCTTGCCGGCGATGCGAGCGTCCGGGCCGTAGTCCTTCGCGGCAGCGGCGACAAGGCCTTCGTCGGCGGTGCCGACATCAAGGAGATGAGCGCGCTCGATGTCGGGTCGGCGAGGACCTTCATCGACAGGCTCAGGCAGCTTTGCGAAGCGGTGCGCCAGTTTCCAGCGCCCGTCATCGCGCGGATACCCGGCTGGACGCTGGGTGGCGGCCTCGAACTCGCGTTGGCTTGCGACATCCGCATCGCCTCCAGTCAGGCGGAGTTCGGAATGCCCGAAGTCAAGGTCGGGATTCCTTCGATCATCCATGCAGCGTTGCTGCCGCGGCTGATCGGCAACGCCCGTGCCAACTGGCTCTTGCTGACCGGTGACAACATCGATGCCGAACGCGCGCTGTCGTGGGGCCTGGTCGATGCCGTGGTTGCGCCCGAGAGTCTCGACGCCGAAGTCGCGCGCACCGCCGCTCAGTTCGCTTCTCTGGGGCCGGTGGTGGTGCGGCAGCAAAAGCGGCTGCTGCGCGAATGGCAGCACGAACCACTGGAGACCTCGATCCTGAAGGGCGTGGACGAATTCGCGAGCGCTTTCGCAACGGGTGAGCCGCAGCGGTACATGAAGGCTTTCATCGACGAGAAGGCGCGCTCAGATCAATAGGCCGGCCCGCACGTTCGAAGTCACGACTTGCTCGCCAGCGCTCGCGGTGCGTGGACGCCGGCATCGCCGTCGACCTCGGCCTCGGCCTCGGCATAGGCCCGGCCACCGGGCACCAGCGCGGAGTGCGCGCGGCGCGAATGGATCAGCGGATAGAACATCTCGACGAACCAGCGCTCCTTGCCGAACACCAGGTCGTCCTGCAGGCCGACCTTTGCCGGGTAGCGGCGCGTGATCTTGGCCGTGCCAAAGAGCAGGTCCCAGACGAACAGCAGGTTGCCGAAGTTGCCCTTGTAGTGGCCGATGCCGTCGTCGTTGGTGAGCGCGTGGTGCGCCCAGTGCGTGGCTGGCGTCGAGATCGTGCGCTCCAGCATCCAGGCCAGCGGATGCAGCCACTTGATGCGATAGAGCGGCGCGTCCCACGGCACCGCGCTGTGGGCACCCAGGATGATGGTCAGCTTGATCACGATGTAGACCAGGTAGACGTTGCCGAAGCCCAGGTAGATCAGCACGCCCGAGGCCCACAGGCCGGGCATCATCAGGTAGTAGAAAAAGTTGTTGCGGTAGGTGACGCGGATGCTCATGTAGTGCGCCGTGTGGTGCGCGCGGTGCAGCGGCCACAGCAGCGGCGAGTGCGAGATGCGGTGCCACCAATACTGCGTCATGTCGTCGGCGACCAGCAGGATCGCGCCCATGGCCCACCACGGCAGGTGCGCCCAGGTATCACGCTGCGCCGGCATCAGGAGCGCACACAGCTTGGCCGTGACGGCGAAGACGAGGGGCTGGGAGAAAGCCAGCAGCGACAGGAACATGAACAGTTCCAGCTTGGTGTCGTCGGCGGTGGCGTGGAAGTCCTTGTGCTTGCGGGAGCCCACTTCGAGCAGCGCAAAAAACAGAAGGATCGCCACCAGGATGGTGTTCTGGACCAGGTTCACGCTTTGTCTCCTTTTTGGGGAATGTGGGCCCTGGCACGTGTCCGGGCTCCTTGGAGCGCGATTCTTGCGATTTCCACCTATTGAGTCCAATGCATAGTGGGGGTAATTTCAATGCAGTGACTGCAATTTGTCATTGAGGAAGTCGCATGGACCTCAAGCGTTGGACGCACATCGTCGCCGTCGCCGACCGCCGCAGCTTCATCCGGGCCGCCGAGCAGGTGCACCTGAGCCAGCCGGCCCTCACGCGCAGCATCCAGGCGGCCGAGGCCGAGCTCGGCTTGTTGCTGTTCGACCGCGGCAGCCAGGAGGTGGTGCCGACGCCGGCCGGCGAGTTCATCGTCGCCCGCGCGCGCCGCCTGGTGTTCGACAACCGCTGCCTGGAGCGCGACATCGCGCTCTACCGCAGCCTCGAGCTCGGCGATACCGCCTTCGGTGCCGGCCCGTTTCCCGCGGCGACCTTTCTGGCGCCGCTGCTGGCCTCGATGCGGCGCGAGTTCCCGCGCATCAACCTGCGGCTCGAGATCAGCAACTGGCAGCTGCTGCTGACGCGACTGCGGGAGGAGGACATCGAATTCTTCGTCGCCGACACGCGCGACCTGCCGACCGACAGCAGCCTCACGCTGCGCCCGCTGCGGCAGGAGCCTGGAGGCTTCTACGTGCGCGATGGCCACCCGCTCGGGCACCGCGGGCCGGTGACGCTGCCGCAGCTGTGGTCCCATGGCGTGCTGTCGGTGCGGCTGCCCGCGGCCGTGAGGGCCACGTTCGCTCGGCTGCTGGGCCTGCCGTCGGCCAGCGACCTCTCACTGGCGCTCGAATGCGACGATGTCGGCTTGCTGAAGGCGATGGCGCTCGATTGCGACTCCGTGCTCGCTGCGCCGCACGCGGCGGTGGCGAAGGAACTCGAGGCCGGCGGGCTGCGGGCGCTGGCGGTCGAGGGCCTGCCGCTCACCGCGTCCGAGATGGGCGTCGTGACGCTGAACGGGCGCACGCCGTCGCCGATGGCCCGGCTGATCATCGGCCGGCTGCCGGTCGGAGCCTCGGCGGCGGGCCCCGCGTGAGCGTCGCATCCAGCCCACGACTGCCGCCGCGCGGGTCACTCCGGCCCCTATCATGGCGATCCGACAGTCCTATCGAGGCCACGAACACGATGCGTTCATTCCTGCACGGCCGGTCCCCGGCGAGGTCCTTCCTCTTCACGTTCTGCGGCCTCGGCGCCACGCTGGCTTGCCTTCCGGCCGCGGCCCAGAGCCTTCCATCGACCAACGACTGGCAGTTCGAATTCATTCCCTACCTTTGGACGCCCGGTGTCCGGTCCGACCTGAAGCTCGGGCCCCTGCCCGGCAGCACCGTCTCGGTGAAGTCCACGACCCTGCTGAAAGCGCTGGATTTCGGCGCCATGGGCACGCTGGAGGCCCGCAAGGGCGACTGGGGCGGCTTTCTCGACATGCAGTACATCAAGCTCGGCGTCTCCAACCAGGTCGCCGGTGGGCTCCTGGGCGGCTACAACGTCGACTACGTGCAGCAGATCTACACCATTGCGGGCACCTACCGCGTGTTCAACGGGCCGTTGGCCGTCGACGTGCTCGCGGGCGGCCGCTATCTCAATGTCAAGACCGACGTGGACATCGCGCCGAGCCTGCGTGACCTCGGAGGCCTGATCGAGGACTCGCGCAGCGGCTGGAACGGCATCGTGGGCGTGCGCGCCCTCATGCCGCTCAACGACAAGTGGTCGCTGCTGGGCTACCTGGACGTGGGCGAGGGCAGCGCCTCCTCCAGCAGACAGGCCGTGGCCGGCGCCAGCTACCAGTATTCGCCCACCGTCTCGCTGAAGTTCGGCTATCGCTACCTGAGCTACAAGATTGACGACGGCCTGCTCAACAAGATGGCGTTGGGCGGGCCCTACTTCGGCGCCGGCTTCAAGTTCTAAGTCGCTATTCGAGCGCCGAGGCCGGCCCGAAGAACTCGTAGCGGGCCTGCCGATCAGGCACGCCCAGCGTCCGCAGCGCGCTCTTCACCTGCTGCATGAAGGGCTTCGGGCCGAGGAAGTAGGCATCGATGTTGCGCGTCGCCGGCAGCCACTGCGCGAGCTTCTGGGCGTCGAGCCGGCCCACCGCGTGCGGCGCATCGCCCTGCGCTGCGTCCTTGGCCACCACTTCGTAGCAATAGAAGCGCTCGAGTTGCGGGTGCTTGTGCGCCAGCGCATCGATGGCGTGCCGGAAGGCGTGAACGCTGCGGGTGCGTGCGCAGTGGATGAAATGCACTGCGCGCGATGTCTTCAGCGCGGCCTCGAGCATCGCCAGCGTCGGCGTGATGCCGACGCCGCCGCTTATCAGCACCAGCGGCCGCTCGCTCGCTTCCAGCGTGAAGGCGCCCGCCGGCGGGAACAGCTCGACCGTCGCGCCTTCGCCGACCTGGTCGTGCAGGTGGTTGGAAGCCAGGCCGCCGGCTTCGCGCTTGACGCTGATGCGGTAGGTCTTGCCGTTCGGCGCCGCCGACAGCGAGTAGTTGCGGCGGATCTCGTTGCCGTCGACCTCCAGCCGCAGGCCGATGTATTGGCCCGGCTTGAAGTCGAGGATCGCCCCGCCATCGGTCGGCGCGAGGTAGAAGGAATCGATCTCCTCGCTCTCGGCCTCCTTCTTCACCACCGTGAACGACCGGGCGCCGCGCCAGCCGCCCGGTGCATCGGCGCGCTCATCGTAGGCCTGCTTCTCGGCGCCGATCAGGATGTCGGCGAGCTGGCCGTAGGCCGCGGCCCAGGCGTCGATCACCTCGTCGGTGGCGATCTCGGCGCCCAGCACCTCGCGAATGGCGCGCAGCAGGCAGGCGCCGACGATCGGGTAGTGCTCGGGTTGCACCTGCAGCGCGACGTGCTTGTTGACGATCTGGCCGGCGAGGTCGCCGAGCGCCTCGAGCCGGTCGATGTTCTTGGCATACATCAGCACGCCGTTGGCCAGCGCCCGCGGCTGGTCGCCGCTGGCCTGGTGGGCCTGGTTGAAGAGCGGCCGCACTTCGGGGTGCTCGGCGAGCATGATCCGGTAGAAGTGGGTCGTCAATGCCTCGCCGCCGGTTTCGAGTAGCGGCACGGTGGCGGTGACGATGGACTTTTGTTGGGTGGTCAGCACGAAAAGGGCTCCTGGAGTTCACATGGGATGTCTTGTGCACTGCAATACCCGTTCCAGCCACAGTCACCAGGAAAATCAATGACTTGGCGTGATCAGTGTCTTTTTGACTCGAATAACATCATGTCTCAATGACTCATACTCGTGTCCATCTGACTGCGGACAAGCTGCTCGAAGCGGTTGCGCCGCTGGTCGCCGACATGGCCGCCGGCCTGCCCGGCGAGGAACTCTATCGTCGCTTGCTGCAGTCGCTGCGGGTGTTGCTGCCCTGCGATGCGGCGGCGCTTCTTCGGCTGGAAGACGGCAGCCTGCTGCCGCTGGCGGTCGATGGCTTGAGCCGCGACACGCTGGGCCGCCGTTTCCGGCTCGCCGAGCACCCGCGCTTCGCGGCGCTGCTGGGGGCCGGCGGGCCGCTGCGCTTTCCGTCCGACAGTGCGCTGCCGGATCCCTACGACGGCCTGGTCGAGGGAGTGCATGGCGATCTCGACGTGCACGACTGCGTCGGCTGCCCGATCCAGCTCAACCAGCGGATCTGGGGCCTGCTCACGCTCGACGCCCTGCAGCCCGACCGCTTCACGAAAGCAGACCTCGCGGCGCTGCAGCTGTTCGCCAACCTGGCCGCGTCGATCGTCACCGTGGCCGGCCGCATCGAGCAGCTTGAGAACCGGGTTGCGCTCGAGAGCCTGCGCGCCGAGGGCTTCAGGCTCGCCGCCGCGCCGCGGGCACGCGAGCTGATCGGGCGCAGTGCGGCCATGCGCCAGTTGCTGGCCGACATCCAGCTGGTCGCCGGCAGCGAGCTGTCGGTGCTGATCCAGGGTGAGACCGGCGTCGGCAAGGAGCTGGTCGCGGAAGCGATCCATGCCGGCTCCGCGCGCGCGGCGCGACCGATGATCAGCCTCAACTGCGCGGCCTTGCCCGAGACGCTGGTCGAGAGCGAACTTTTTGGCCATGTCAAGGGCGCCTTCACGGGGGCCGGCGGCGACCGCCCGGGCAAGTTCGAGCTGGCCGACGGCGGCACCCTGTTCCTCGACGAGGTCGGCGAGCTGTCGATGCCGGTCCAGGCCAAGCTGCTGCGCGTGCTGCAGAGCGGCCAGCTGCAGCGCCTGGGCTCCGACCGCGA
Source organism: Variovorax sp. P4_D9 (assembly GCF_056401695.1). NCBI lineage: Bacteria > Pseudomonadati > Pseudomonadota > Betaproteobacteria > Burkholderiales > Comamonadaceae > Variovorax > Variovorax sp. P4_D9. Next base: position 3,368 of record NZ_JBFUIU010000093.1, on the reverse strand, counting down.
GCATCGGGTGGATGTGCGCCTAATCGCGGCCAGCAACCGCGACCTGGCCGAGGAGGTGAGGGCCGGGCGGCTGCGGGCCGACTTCTATCACCGCTTGAGCGCCTATCCGCTGCGCGTGCCGCCCCTGCGAGATCGGGGCCGCGACGTGCTTCTGCTCAGCGGCTTCTTCCTCGAGGAGAACCGCTCCCGGCTCGGCATCGGTGCCGCCCGGCTGGATGCGAGCGCGCAGGCGGCGCTGCTGGCCTATGGCTGGCCGGGCAATGTGCGCGAAATGGAGCACCTGCTCGGGCGCAGCGTGCTGAAGGCGCGTGCCCGGCATCCGCAGCGGCCGCGGATCCTGAGCCTGAGCGCGGAGGATCTCGAACTGGAGGCGCACCCCGCCGATGCCGCGCCGGCCGCGGCAAACCCCGAGCCGACAGCGCCGCCGGACAACGGCGCCGGCATCTCGACAGAGGGCGAGCCGCTCCAGCACGCGGTCGATGCGCTGAAGCGCGAGCGGGTCCGGGCGGCGCTGGCGGCGCATGGCTTCAACCGGGCGGCGGCGGCGCAGGCCCTCGGTCTCGACCGAGCCAACCTGATCCGGCTCGCGAAGCGGCTGGGCGTCGCGCTGGAGCCCGGCAAGGGGCCGGGCGCGGCGCCCTGAGGCCTTCAGGCCAGGATGCGCAGGCCGGCGGCGCCGGCTTCGGTGCGGCCGATCACCGCGGCGGCGCCGAAGCCTTCGCTGCGGAAGATCTCCAGCACCGCATCGACCGCCTCGGGTGCGCAGCTCACGAGCAGGCCGCCGGCGGTCTGCGGGTCGCTCGCCAGTGCCTGCGCGGTGGCCGGCAGGTCGGCTGTGAGTTCGACCTCCGCGCCGTAGCCGCTCCAGTTGCGGCCCGATGCGCCGGTCACGAAGCCCTCGGCGGCCAGCGCTTCGACGCCTGCCAGCAAAGGCACCTTCGACCACTCGATCACGGCGGTCAGTCCGGCCCCGCGCGCGAGTTCCAGCGTGTGTCCGGCCAGGCCGAAGCCCGTGACGTCGGTCAGCGCATGCACGCCGGACAGCGCCGCCAGCGCGATGCCCGGCGTGTTGAGCCGCGTCGTGCAGTCGATCAGCTGGCGGTAGCCGGCCTCCGGCAACTGCTCCTTCTTGAGCGCCGCCGACAGCACGCCGACGCCGAGCGGCTTGCCGAGCACCAGCACGTCGCCGGCCCGGGCGTCGGCGTTGCGCTTGACCTGCGCCGGATCGACCAGCCCCATCACCACCAGGCCATAGATCGGCTCGACCGAGTCGATGGTGTGGCCGCCGGCGATCGGAATGCCGGCCGTGCGGCAGACATCCTGGCCGCCCCGCACGATCTCGCCGATGGCCTCGAGCGGCAACTGGTCGATCGGCATCGCGACCAGCGCCAGCGCCATGATCGGCTTGCCGCCCATCGCGTAGACGTCGCTGATCGCATTGGTGGCGGCGATGCGGCCGAACTCGTACGGGTCGTCGACGATCGGCATGAAGAAGTCGGTGGTCGCGATCAGGGCCTGGTGGTCGTTTAGCCGGTAGACCGCGGCATCGTCGGCGGTCTCGATGCCGACCATCAGCTCGGGCGGCATCAGGCCGCCGGCGCCGCTCTTGAGGATCTGCGAGAGCACGCCGGGCGCGATCTTGCAGCCGCAGCCGCCGCCATGCGAGAAGTTCGTGAGGCGCAGCGGTGCCAGCGGATTGACGGGGCGGGGAGAGAGGGAATCGGTCATGGCGGCAAGCGAATCGGAGGGATGCCCATTATCGAAGCCGCGGCGCCGGCGTGCCTTTCTACAATCGAGGGTTGTCCGCTCATTCACGCTCCGGCGTCGTCCATCCATGAAAACACTCTCCCGCCTCGCTGTCGCGCTGGCCCTGTCGGCCTGCGCCGTGGCTGCCCTGGCCCAGGGCAAGGTGCTGCGCGTTTCCGCCATTCCCGACGAGGCGCCGACCGAGCTGCAGCGCAAGTTCAAGCCGCTGGGCGACTACCTGCAGAAGGAAACCGGCATGGACGTGAAGTTCACCCCGGTGACCGACTACGCGGCGGTCGTCGAGGGCCTCGCCACCGACAAGCTCGACCTCGCCTGGCTCGGCGGCTTCACCTTCGTGCAGGCACGCATCCGCACCAACGGCGGCGTGGTGCCGATCGTGCAGCGCGCCGAGGACAAGGTCTTCACCAGCAAGTTCATCGTGCCGGTCGACAGCAGCGCCAAGACCCTGGCCGACCTGAAGGGCAAGACCTTCGCGTTCGGCGCGCCGTCCTCCACCTCGGGCAGCCTGATGCCGCGCTACTTCCTGCTGCAGGCCGGCATCGATCCCGACAAGGACTTCAAGACCGTGGCTTTCTCCGGGGCGCACGACGCCACCCTGGCCTTCGTCGCCGCCGCGCGGGCCGAGGCCGGCGTGCTCAACGCCTCGGTCTGGGACAAGCTGGTCGAAGCGAAGAATCCGAACGCGGCCAAGGTGCGCGTGCTGGCGACCACGCCGACCTACTACGACTACAACTGGACCGTGCGGCCGGGCCTCGATCCGGCCGTGACGAAGAAGCTGACCGAGGCCTTCCTGAAGCTCGATCCCGCGAACCCGGCCCACAAGGAGATCATGGACCTGCAGCGGGCCAGCAAGTTCATTCCGACGCAGTCGTCCAACTACGACGGCATCGAGTCCGCGGCCAGGTCGGCCGGCATGGTGAAGTGATGCGACCCTCGCGTGTCGCCGGACCGGCCGCGTGAGCTTCTCGCTCGATGCGGTTGGCCTGGTGCATCCGAACGGCCACCGCGCGCTGCAAGGCGTGACGCTGGCGGCCGGCGCCGCCGAACGGCTGGCCATCATCGGCCCCTCGGGCGCCGGCAAGACCACGCTGCTGCGGGTGCTCGGCGCCGCGCTGCGGCCTGGCGAGGGCGCGGTGCGGCTGCTCGACGAATCCCCCTGGCAGCTGCCGGCGCCGGCGCTGCGACGGCTGCGGGCGCGCATCGGCACCGTGCACCAGAGCCCGCCGATCGCGCCGCGGCTGCGCGTCGTCACGGCGGTGCTCGCGGGGCGGCTGGGCCAGTGGTCGCTGCCGCGCGCGCTCTGCTCGCTGCTGCTGCGGCCGTCCGACCTGCCGGGTGCGCACGAGGCGCTGTCGCGGCTGGCGCTCGAGGACCGGCTGTTCGACCGCTGCGATCGCCTGTCGGGCGGCCAGCTCCAGCGCGTCGGCATCGCCCGCGTGCTTTACCAGCGGCCGGCTCTGCTGCTGGCCGACGAACCGGTGTCGACGCTCGACCCGACGCTGGCCGAGGCCGCGCTGCAGACGCTCGTCTGGCTGGGCGAGGCACCCGGGGCGACGCTGGTGGCCTCGCTGCATGCGGTCGACCTGGCGCTGCGCTGGTTC